>JAGMDA010000520.1 GCA_023128935.1 Candidatus Eiseniibacteriota bacterium
GCCACACGCAGTGGATTGTGTTGTCTGGGCCGACAGTGGTTCCGAAGTATCCGTTGGGGCTGTCCGCCGGGTCTGTCACGGTCTCTTTGGCGGTCCAGCCTGAGCCGTCGTTGTACATGTACCAGATGGCCCGCGGTGGGTCGTCATAGAGCCAGAAAATGTGGACGGTCCCGCTGGTGTCACACAAGACCTTAGGTCGCCCGGAGTGCCCGATCGCTTCGAAATTGGTCAAGCGCTCCTCGAGTTCCCACATGCCGAGAGCATGATTGTACTTGCGGTAGCCGATATCGTAGTCGCCCCAGGGTATGCCGGTCCAACGGAGAAAGACGACGTGCAGGTTCCGGTCGCTGTCGATTGCAATCCACGGGGAGTTGTGGGACGTGTCGGGGTCGGAAATGGTCTGGATCTCATTCCAGGAAGTGCCGCCACCGGAGCGGTGGAGGATCTCGTTGTGCGCATGCCAGTTGTCCTTCCAGACAACGTGGATGACACCGGTTGGGTCCGAAACCAGCCTTGGATTAATGGACTCACGCGCGTCGTTGCAGCTCAACCGCACTTCTTCCTGCCAAGCCGCCTTGGCATACGACGTGAGGGCGTATCCTTCGACCTGCGGGGTAGTCTCGTAGTGCGTGGATCCATAGGCGTCGCGCTCGGTCGATCCCTTGGCCTCCCAGCCGATCGACCGATAGGGATCATCAGCTCCCAGAGCGACACACGGAACCAATAGGGCAAGCAAGACAAAATAGGGTTTCATGGTGTTTCCTCCGTGTCCGATTCAAGCTGATCATGCGTCGGTCCCGGGGCAACTTCGTTGATCCCATTTCGGGAGCGTCTCCGCCCCGATTCCTTCTCGCGGCCACCCACATTCTACCAGGAGGCGAACCGCAGGGGTATTCTAACTCGCGAGGGTGACGTAATCCCCTTTGACGGCATCAAGAATGTTATCCTGCAGGGAGATGCGAGGATCGAGTGCGGTCTGGACTACCTGATCGTGCTTTTCCGGAAGATCGGACGTCCGCTACTGATCAGTGCCAAGTACATTGGCAAAGAGAAGGCCATTGCTGTTGCTGTCCATATTCGTAAAGCACGGAATATGGACGCTTCCAGTCTTGTCGAAGACAGTGTTGTCGAGATTGTCATGGCAGGCGGCGGTTTCAAGGCATGCGATGTGGTTGAGGATCTTTGTGATCTTGGCTATACTAGCGTTCCGAGACAGTTGAATGAGCCGCGGGGGTGGAACCATGAGATATTCTCTAGTGGTCATCGCAGGCATGTGTATTCTTCTGTCGGCTACTGGCGCGCAAGGCGACTTCAACATCGACGCCTATTTGCAATTCCTCGACGAGAACCGCGATCTGCCCAGTACGGAGCTATTGAGCCGTCATGCGCCTATGCATACGTACTACAAGGGGACCACCGATCCTATCTCCTTAGACGACTTCGCCTATCTCAATGAGATTACCGAGCAATACGAGCTCAGCACTGCAGACCAAGGGCTCCTGACGGAGAACCAGTTTTTCGTCTCCGAGCGCCATAGCTTCCGCTCCTTCGGCTGGGCTCTATACGACGTCTACAAGAAGGATCTCCCGGTCTTCGTCAGCACCGATGCGGTCCTACACGCGCTGCACTCCTCCTATGATCGGATACTAAGGGATCTCGAATGGGCCATTCTGGAACCGCAATTGGCCCAAGCATTGGCAGCGCTCTATGACACCTACCCGGAGTTGCTGGCTAAATACCAGATCTATACTGACCTCGATGCGCCGCTGCGCGATGTCGATCTTTACGTGACCATGGCCAAATCGCTTCTGGACGACGAACTACTCGCTCCAAACCATGAGTCCTCCGCCAAGGCGCAGCAAATTTGGGATGCGATTGCCGCTGAGAAGATGAACTGCCTTCCTCTTTTCTCTGACCGAGCTCGGAAGCTCGATTTTAGCCAGTTCACTGTGCGGGGCCATTATACGGAACAGTTCTGGGATCCTGATAACGGTGCCATGCGTACACTGGGTGCCTATTTCCAAAGCATGATATGGCTGGGCCGCATGGAGTTCTGGCTCACGCCACCTCCGCCCAACCCTGCGGAAGCGCCCTGGACGCGGGAGGATATCCGCCGCATGGTCCTCGGCGCCGTATTGCTGAATGAACTAGTTGATATGGCGGCCGCGCGATCGGATCTAGATGAAATGGACGCCCTCATCGAACTGCTCGTAGGGAAGAGCGACAACCTGACCCCACATGAACTCAATGAAATCGTAGCCGGACAAGGTCTCGACGGGGCCCAAGCACTGCTCGATGATCCTACATACGATGCCTTTCAGGATGCGCTCAAGACGTCGGGGCTGGGGAATCAGCGCATCCTTTCCTGCTTTCTGACCATGAACCCATTTGGTGCCGAACCCGACGAACTGCCGCTTTCGTTTAGGCTAATGGGTCAGCGATTCATTGTGGATTCCTACGTCTTCTACAATGTCGTCTTTCCCAACATCATCTACCAGGGACAAAAAATCTGGCGGCCGATGCCCGATCCTCTCGATGCCATGTTTGCCCTTGGCAATGACAATGCCCTGCGCCTGCTGCAGACGGAATTGGATAGATATCACTACAGCACCCAACTGGCGGCCCTGCGCTATCTCATAGATGGCCATGACGAGGTCTTCTGGGATTCCTCGCTTTACAACACCTGGCTGCAGGCAATCCGATGCTTGAATCCCCCCACGGACCGCAGCGGCTTTCCCTTCTTCATGACGACTGCCGCTTGGCAACAGGAGAAGCTCAACACCCAGCTGGCTTCCTGGGCGGAACTCAGGCATGACAATCTGCTATACGCGAAGCAGTCCTATACCGGAGGTGCAATCTGCTTCTTCCCGCATTCCTATGTCGAACCCTATCCGGAATTCTACTGCCAGATTGCGCGTTTTGCGGAGAATGCCGAGAGCGTAGTTGCCAATATCCAGTCGGAGCATGGCGTCGTGGAGTACATGCGCACGTACTTTGCAAACCTCGAGACCACCGTCAGCAGATTGGAAACACTCGCCCGCAAGGAGCTCCAAGGTGAAGCCTTCACCACTAGTGATATCGATTTCCTCAAAGACATGCTCTTTGAAAGTGGTGGCTACTGCGGTGAACCGCCCTTCACGGGTTGGTTCATGGACCTCTTTTATGACCGAGAGAAAGCCACCGAAGCCAACTACGTCGTGGCCGATGTACACACGCAACCGACGGACCAGAATGGTGGGGTTGTCGGCCGCGTTTTGCACGTGGGAGTGGGGGAGGTCAATCTGGGTGTTTTCCTCGCCCCGTCGCCTTCGCAGAGCTATCAGCCCATGGCTTATGTTGGCCCCGTCATGTCGTACTATGAGAAGATCACGAGGAGCTTTGATCGTCTAACTGACGAGCGCTGGACAGAGATGGTTTACGCCGGTCAACTCCCACCGCGACCGGATTGGGTCAACATATACTTGACCGATGCGGCCGGGGAACTGCTACCGACTGGCCGGGAGCTGGCCAGTGAGAAGTTCGAAGGGGGAGGCGGAAACCCAAACCCGCCTGTTCCCCCACCGGCACCTCCTTTGTGCGTACAGGTCTATCCCAATCCGTTCAAGGCCGGCACCACGATCAGCTTCGATTTGGAGTCGGTCGAGGAAGTGACGTTGGACATTCTCGATGTTACCGGCCGCGTTGTTGAGACTCCCATTGATGGCATCTGTCCGGGGGGAGCGCATGAGGTCTCATGGGGACCCGGGGGGCTACCGAGCGGCATCTACTTCTGCCGCATTCAAACGCAGACTCGCCAGGGTCAGGTTGCAATGATACTGCTTCGATAGTCCTGCGGATAGAATACGAGTGAGTTGCCTCATTCTCCAGGATGGGCGGGTGCGTCCTGCGCGCGCCGCGCTGCCACTCGATTCGAGGTGGGCCAGATCTCAGGCCACATCCAATTGATTCAAGGAACGCCGCCTGCAGCCGACCAAATATAACAAGCGCCCCTACGGGTCAAAGTGGCGTTGTGCCATAGCAATACGGGGGATTTGGACTATGACTGATGGCGCTGAGCGGTTCGGCCAGGAGTCGATTCTCGTTCCCCCTACGGACCGAGACGAAGCCCCCAACTTGGCGGCCCTACCTGATCGAGATGGGCCGCGCAGCGTGGCACCCCACCGTGATCGAAGCGCAGACCCCCATACGCCGGCCGGACCCGGTCTAGATGAACGGCCAGGTGCGAGACGCGGGTCAGATCAGAAGGCACCATCTGGTGCCATCTGCGATATCTCGGAACTCAAGACAGCCTGCTCCCTTCCCGGGACACTACTGCGTGTGCTAGAAGTGATCGGCGACGAGGGGGGTACGAAGAAGACCATGGTGCGCGTCATTGAGGCAGATCCAGATCTCACTGAACGGGTTCTGAGAATCGCCAACAGCCCCCTCTACCTCACCTACAACGATCGGATTGACGAAGCGCCTCTTCCGGTTACCAACCTGCCCACGGCGGTTCTCAAGCTGGGGTTCGCCACCATCCGCAACATCGCTTTCACACAGGCTCTCTGCGGGATGGTTCGCGGAGGGCACGAGCTAGGGGTCAGCATCGTCGTGCATCTGCTCGTCGTGGCAGAGGTCGCTCGCGCTTTGGGCCTCCGACAAAGCCGTTCGCTTGGAGAGGATGCCTATTTCGCCGGGTTGATGCATGACTTCGGGAAGCTCGCGCTCCTGCGAACGCTG
>JAGMDA010000521.1 GCA_023128935.1 Candidatus Eiseniibacteriota bacterium
TGCCAGAATCTTCTGCACATCTGCTGCGATGGGGAGGAGTGTCTGCTCACTAAAGAGGCGGAATGCGAAGACCTGGATGGCGAGTGGCATCCGGACTATGACAGCTGCGAGATCGATACAGTGAGCTGCGGGGATCCTCTGAGGGTCTGTTGTGTACAGGGCGAGGCCTATCCCAAGCTCCTGTGGGAGGCTGAGTGCGATATCCTGTCTGGGGAATGGCACGAGGAGTGGGAGTCCCTCGATCCGGACCCCTGCCTGCCAGCGCTGCCTGAGGTGTGCTGCTTGGAGAGCAATGAATGCCTCATCGTGACACCTGATTCCTGCGCAACCTTGGGCGGTTACCGTGAATCATCTCTTACGGTTTGCGATCCCAATCCTTGCCCGGGCCGCTTGAGAGCCTGTTGTCTTGAGAGCGGGGGCTGCTTCCTGATCACAGAGACCGCGTGCGGTGGGATCCTGGGCGCCGAGTGGCACGAGGATGAGTCTTCCTGCGACCCCAACCCCTGTCCGCAGCCACCGACGGATGCCGTCTGCTGTGCCGAAGATGCCACGGGGAGCAATGTCTGCATGGTTGTGTCTGAAGATCTGTGCGAGTCGTTTGACGGGCAATGGCATCCCAGCCTCCATAGCTGCACGGGGATTAACTGTGATGTCCCTCTTAGGGCGTGCTGCGTGGAGGATTCCTGTTCCCTGACCTGGGAGAGCGAGTGCGGCGCGATGGGCGGCACCTACTTGGAGAACGAGAACAGCTGTGATCCGAACCCCTGTCCTGATGCTATCAGGCCGCGGATGACCTGGGGCAGAATCAAGGCCCTCTATCGCTCTCAGAAACAGCAGAAGCGGTAATCGCCCCAGATTCGAGGCCTCCGCGACCCTTCCCTTGGGCGGTGGGGGCGGCAGTGACGGATTCGGGTTCCTTGGCAGTGGATTGGTGATACATTGGGGCTAGTAGGTCTGATTCGTCTAGTGGGTCTAGTAGGCCTGATTCGTCTAGCAGGTCCAGTGGGTCTGATTCGGCTAGTAGGTCTGGTATTTCTGCTTCTGGTCACAATGGGGGGCTGCACCGGCGGTGATAAAGCCGGCGGCCAGGTCGTGGTGATCGGTCTGGATGGGGCCACCTGGGAACTCCTCCAGCCCTGGATTGACCGCGGTGACCTGCCTACGCTCGCGCGGCTGCAGGAAACCTGCGCCTGGGGCGAGCTGCAGAGCAGCGTGCCCTACCTGTCACCACCCGCCTGGACGACCGCGGTTACGGGCGTGAATCCCGGCAAGCATGCCATCTACGACTTCCAGCGGCGGATTCCGGGGCAGACAACGATCGTCAATGAGACCGCCAAGAGCCGCCGTGCGCAGCCGATCTGGAACATGCTGCGCCCATCGGGCAAGCGAGTGCTTCTGATGAATATCCCCATGACCGATCCCCCGGATCCGGTCGATGGGCTTTTCATCGCTGGATTTCCCCACCATGACGAAGTGGGATATACCTATCCGCCCGAGCTGGAGACCAGCCTCAAGAGCAAAGGCTATGAGCTGGACCAACTGGAGATGAGGTTGATTCCGGGGAAGGAGGATAGTCTGCTTGCCGCGTATCACCACATGGTGGAGGTGCGCAAGAAGATCGTCTTGGATTGGATACGCAACGAGCCGTTCGACCTCATGTGGATCGTCTTCACCGAAACCGACCGCATCCAGCACACATTCTGGTATTTTACTGACCCTGAAAACGCTCACTACGAACCCCAGAAAGTGCGCAAGTACGCGAGCGCGATTCATGACTTCTGGGTTGTCCAGGATCAAGCCTTGGGTGAGATCCTGGATGCGCTCGGGCCCGATGCGACCACGCTCGTGATCTCGGATCATGGCTTCGGCGCGATGCGCTACGACCTCAAGGTACAGAACTTCCTGCGCCGCCCGGGTTCAGGATTCACTCAGCGGGAGGCCGATGGGATCTATGCCCTGGACCCCGCCGATGCCGCCCGCCTGTTTGTGTCCCGGCGGGGTCGCGATCCGGGGGCCCGCTGGTCTCCTGTAGAGGCTCGCCGGGTACGGGAGAAGCTCGTCGACGCGCTCCGAACGGCAGTCGACCCGCGGACGGGGAAGCCGATCTGTGAGGCCGTTTGGAGAAATGAGGAGATATTCCACGGCACCTACGCTGAGAAG
>JAGMDA010000522.1 GCA_023128935.1 Candidatus Eiseniibacteriota bacterium
CTTCGTCACCGCGCCTCGTCCTCGACGCCCGGTCCTCGCCGAAAATGGGAAGTTATTCTTGCGCGAGCCCTTATCGAATCAAAATCATCCGCCGCGACAACCGCTCGTCGCCCACACTCAGCTGGTAGAAGTAGATCCCTCCCGCAACCCGAAGCCCACGGTCATCATCGCCGCGCCATTGCGCGCTGTGGTAGCCCTGCGGCTGCGAAGCGTCGACCAAGGTGCGGACGCGATGCCCCGCAGCATCGTAGATCTTGATCGTCACCAGCATCTGACTTAGCCCGGCGGGGACTCCGTAGGTGATCCGGGTCCAGGCGCTCAATGGATTGGGGCGACAGGCGTTCAGGAAGACCTCCGCCGGAGCCGCAGCCGGTTCCGTGATCGCAGAGCTACCGGTGCAGCCCACCGGCCAAGCCCCGATCTGGTCGCAGGCCGGGTTGGGTGGGCTGTAGGGCGCGCAGGGCGACGTATCCTCGAGGGTGAAGTCCCCACCCGCGGCACCGCAGTAGCCGGGATCCTCCGCGATGTTCCCCTCAACGCCGTACTGGCCCGCGATCGCCCCCACCCAGTCGCCGCCGACATTGCCGTAGAGGTCGCAGCATTCGAAATGTGCGCCACCGCCCGCTTCCACGAACGCCGCTCCGCCCCCGCCGCTGAAACCGACAATCGTGTTCTTCAGCTCCGCGTGCGAGGCGTTGCTATCCACATAGATGCCTCCTCCCTGATCAGCTACGCTCTCGTGCAGCGTGCAGTTGTTCAGGGTCACCATACTGCCGCCGGCCGCAAGGATGGCCCCGCCAAGATCTTCCGCCTCGTTGAAGTCGAAGGTGACCCTCGTGAGCGTGACGTTGCTGCCGTTGCGCAGCTGGAGAGCGCCCCCGTATGTGGCGGCCCAATTGCTCTCGAAGACGCAGTCCTCGAAGGTCGGCGAAGCGCCCTCGCAGTAGATCGCCCCACCCCCGGCCGCCAGGTTGTTCGCGAACCTGCAGTTTACGATGAGCGGCTCGACGCCGCCGATCCACTCGATCGCGCCACCGCCGTCACTCTCCCCGTAGCCGTCGAAGAACGTGAGACCCTGCAGGACGGTTTCGGAGCCCTCACCCGAATGGAAGCGGAATCCGCGATGCGGATCTGACGCCGTGCCATCGCAGTTGATCAGGCAGGAATCCGGATCGTCCGCGGCGGATCGGATCCAGAGCACCTTGCCGTTGCAATCGAGATCCCGGTTTCCCAGACCCGCAAAGATCCCGTTGGTGAGCTCGATGATACTGTTATCGTCGGCGCCGTCGATGGCAGCCTGGATGGTGGGGTAGTCGCCGGTGCCGTCGGGTCGCACTACGATCACCGCCCCCACCGGATGCCAGTCGATGCCGTCGCCGGGGCCGTCAATCACGTATTGGTACGGATAGCCGCAATTCGCAGCGAAGTCGTCCCAGTAGTTGCCGATCGACGCGTTCCATTGGTTTAAATTGGCAGTGTCATTCTCGTAGGCGTTGACGTCGTTGTCGAAGAGGCAGTTGTCCCAGACCACGTTTGCCTGCGAGTTGTTCAAGTAGATGCCATGCACGTTTTCGCTGACATCCGCCCTTCGGATGAAGTTGCCCGTCGATCCCGTGAGGTAGTACCCCTTGCTGTTGCCCGTGGCGTCGCATCCAGAGAAGTGGTTGTCATCCGCCGAGGCCATGCTGTAGCCATAGCTTCCATTGCCCTCTGCCCGGCAGTCCGTGAGTACCGTCGCGGAGGAGCTGGAGAGGAAGCAGCCGTTGCACGCGCAATCACTCACCGTACAGGACTGCAGGCTGCAGCGGTCGGCGCTGTTCAACTTGATCCCGAACTGGTATTCCCGGAAGTTTCCGTCGGTGATTGTCACATCGTTGTGATCGCAGCGCAGACCAACGCCAGTGTCCGATCCGATCAGCGTGGCGTTATTGCAGTCAAGGGTCACCCCCGAAACGGCGATCCGAATCACGCCCTCCGCTCCCTCGTCGGGAATCGCATAGGTCCCGGAACAGAGCGTCATATCCTCGTGGACGATTAGGTCATCCTCGACCTGACGGCAACCGCTGCATCGCCAGTCACACCCGGAAGCCTGGCCGTCGTCCGCCCACCCGGCGACGTTGGTGCACCAGTTGTTGTCCCCGCTGTTGGCGGCCTGATCCTAGATGTCGATGCCGTTGTCGCAGATCGTGTTGTCCTCGAGGCGAATCTGGGAAGTGTTCGGATGCAGGAGTACACCGGATGTATTCTCTGTGATCACGCAGTCGATGATATCGAGGTGCGACGTGTCGTAGATGAAGACCGCGGTGTTGTTGCCGTGGAATTGCGCGCTCTGGATGGCGTTGTTGATCCCAATGCCCCAGTAGCGGACGCCGTAGTCGTTATCGGAGATGATGCTCGCATTGATCTCATTGCCGGCCGTTGTCGAACCCCTCCCGTAGACGCCATAGAAGGCATTGTCGTGAATGGAGGCCCAGAAGACCATATTGTCGAAGGAACTCCCGGTGAACATCACGGAACGTTTGTTGTTATAGATCTCACTCAGGCCGCCGATGACGTTGCCGTAGCAGAAGTCCAAGACGACGCCGCGTTCGGCATTGTTGTAGATGTCGTTGGCCGCGATGACGTTCTCGTCCGCTCCGGGGCCCATGGCGATGCCGTACTTGTTGCTGTAGATCTCATTGCCGCCGCCGATCGTGCAGCTGTCGGCGCTGTACATGTAGATGCCGTTCTCGAAGCCGGTGATGCGGCAGTTCTCGACCGTCACGCCGTCGTGGTTGATGATGCGTATCCCGTCGATGCCGGGGGAGTCATCGCCCCAGATCTGGTACCCCCCTCCGTCAAGCGTGATGTCGTCGCGGGCCAGGGTGAGCCCGTCCCCGTAGCAGACGAGATCCTCGCCCAGGGCGGTGTCATGGTAGAGATCGTCGCCGCAATCGATGTGTTCGAACGGCAGAACAAGGGTGTACGTCTCGCTCCCGACGGGCACCGTCCACCCGTTCACATAGACCCTCCACGTTCCCGGCTCGGGGTCGAAGACCTCAACAACCTCGACGTTGTCGAGGTTGTTCCACCCGGTCGTGGCCGGCTGGGCGGGATTGTCAGGGTCCAGGACGTAGGGGTCGAAGAAAATGCTGCTGGGGCTGTATAGATAGACACCCAGATTGTTGACCAGCTCAATGCCGGCGCCAGGCACGCCCGCCACATCATCCCAGGCCAAAGTAACGCGCAGGCGGTTGACGTCCGGCGGCACCGTCATGGTGTAGATGTCGGTCTCCAGATTCGTCACGTATCCGACGTTGATCAGCTCGTGGTTCGGATCATCGCGCTCCAGTAGTTTCACGGCGCCAAAGGCATCGAGCAGGCCGTGGCCGTAAGTGTAGTCGGGCCCGGTATTGCCCAAGTTGCGGGCTGTCTGGATCAGGAGTGCTTTGTAGGTGTGGGGCTCGGGGACTTCATAGCCCAGTTCGTCGAATTGCTGGCTCAGCAGGGCGATGGTGCCCGAAACCATCGGTGCCGACATGGAGGTGCCGGCCATGTCGCCATAGGTGTCCCCGGGGATCGTGGAGCGGATCATGTCCCCCTCTAGACAGGGCTCTGGACTGTCTTCGGCCTCATCGCCGGGAGCCACAAGATCGGGCTTCAGCCGCCCGTCGTCGGTGGGGCCGCGGCTGGAGAAACATGTAGGTAAGTAGTTATCGGAGTAGACCGCCCCGACCGAGATTGTGTTCTTGGCGGTGGACATGGGAGGAGAGAGCTGGTGCCAGGGATAGGGTGGGCAGTCGCCGTCATTATTTTCGTTGCCGGCGGAGCAGACGACGATGATCCGCCCACCCAGGACCCCATTGACGATCTCGTCGTAGCGCTGCGACCAGGCACTGTAGTCTCCGTGCGCGTCGCAGTTCTCCCACGGCGGGGAGGCACTCACGATTATACTCCAGGAGTTCTGGGATACCAGCGCGCCGCGCGAGATGGCATCGGCGATTTCATCGTCCAGTGCGTTTGGGTCTTCCAGATCCGGAAAAGTGTAGGAGAGGATTTCAGCCTCCGGTGCCAACCCTCGCAGCGTGCCCCCGCTCAGCAGTCCGTTGCCGGCCATGATGCCTGCTACGTGGGTCGAGTGGTCGTGGGTGGAACCGCCCGTGTCGCCGATCGTCACCCGACCGAGGAGGTCGTCGTGGTCGACATCCGCCCAGCCACTGTCCCATTCTGCGAGCACGACCCCCTGGCCGCTCAAGTTGTACGGCGGATCCTGGGCGTGGTCGCCCCGCACCGCGGGGAGCGCTTGATCGAGCAAGTCTTCGTTGGGGGACGGCACCTGCTGGATCCACGCGACAACATCCTCGGCGGCCAGTTCATAGATGGCGGACTCGGGCGCACGCAGGGTGAACATGTTCTTGCGCCGTGAGATGCCGGTCAGGGTTCCGTAGCGTGTGAGGACTTCGACGGCATGGTCACGGTTCACGTCGCCGAAGGCCAGGACGATCAGGCGAAGCGTGCCGTCCGGGTTGTGGGCGTATTCGCTGGCCCCCCGTGTGCGCAGGACGGTCTGGATCTTGTCGGCCGGCTCGATCGGGACGACGGCCCGCACCTCACCGTGATCGCGGAGCTGATCCAGGGCGCCCGACGGGATCCAGGCCTGGTAGGCGTAGTGCGGCAGGTAGCCCAGCAGCTTCACGCCTCCGTAGTCCCAGTCGGCTCCGCCAGCGGGGATGTCCCAGAACTGGATGATGGCGTGCTGGCCCCCGTGACCGGAGCGGAGCTCATCCGACAACCCGGGCTCGGGTGTGAAGGTGCGGGACTGCAGCAGAATCTCGTGGCTCACGACGCGCTGGGGCAGAACCGGTGACCCGAGCGTCGGGGTGACGGGATCCCCGGCCTGATCCTCCTCCTCGAAGAAACGGACGAAGTGGCGGATGAGGGACGCGCGCGATTCCGGACTGATGCTCTCGAGGGCATCCTCGCCCCACAGCGCCATCACCAATCCCACTTGTTCTTGCAGTAGCTAAAGTGAGTAAACCAGATTTCGCCGGTTTTTCCAAGTAGGAGCGCGGGCGTGGAGGGCGGGAGACTGCGAAGGAGATTCCGGGCAGGGCAACAGGCCCGTCCGGGAAGAACCACAACTTGGGCTCCTCCTCTGTGACGGGCCTGCCGACCGAGGGGCTATTTCGTAACCGTGACAGTCCGCGAACCGACCGTCACCATCCCCGTGAAGATATTGATAACAACATCGAGGGCGCTTTGCTCGGTCTTGATTGTGTAGTTGGTGGCCCCCTCCGTCATGCTGTGTGTGTCCACGTCGTTGATCGGCACCAGGCCCCACAAGATGTACCACTGCCGTGCTTCCGTCATGCTATTACCCTGCGCGCCGCTGCCCACCTGGTGGATGTGGGCGGCGCATCCCGCAAAGATCACGCACGCCAGAAACAATGCTGTAAACCCGCAGATTCGTTTCATTCCATCACCTCCCTTGTTTCACGAGCTCTATCGTTCCTATCGATGACTCCAAGGATCTCAGCAACCGACGATAAGACTCCTTGGGTACAACATATTGCACCTCCATCGCAGGAGGGCTTGCCGCCAAACACAGAAGTTGGAAACGGACATGAGCGCTGTCGCTCACAAGGTAGTTCTTTACCTGGACATCGTTGACCAAGTAGTCGCCTGAAACGACCTGGTTTGGTCCGTAGGTTTCGATCAATGACTGCTGGTAGTCTGCCACAAAGCCGGAGGGGTCCGCGCTGATGCTCAAGTCCTCAGCCAACGACACAAGCACCGCTGCCCGATGGGTGGCGTGCAGGAAGACCTGGAAAATATCGGTCCTCCGGGTATCCGGCGGGGTTTGGGCGTAGAGCTGTGCCCGGAATTGTGCCAGCAGTGTGTCAGGAAGCGGGGAAAAACCTGCCGGGGGACAAAACTGCATGGCAGCGCCCGGCACGGGAAAGACTGGCTCCAAAAGTGAATCGACAACGGTGAACTGCAGGTGCTCGATCATGTTCGGATCATCGGCGGAGCAGCTGCAACTGAGCGATACGACGGCCGCGAGAAGGATTAGCATCGCGGAGTACGAAACGCGGACACTGCCGCTGCGGCCGATCATAGACTCGCTCTTGCCCCGGATCGTCGGCATGGCGGGAGTATGATGCCGAGCCACTCAATGGGTTAGGACGGTGCCCAAGGCGTGCATGGGCAGTGTTTGCATTTGAAAACCTGGATGGGTGGATACCCAGGTTGAGGGAAATACTTTCCATACCGGATGAAATGCCAGTCTTTCGACTGTGGGGATTGACCACGATTATTCGGTCCACAATCCCAAACAATGAATCAAGAGAGTGACAATATTCCACCGTTATGCGTAGTATCTACTGCTTTCCTGGCTGGCCTGTTTACCGGCCATGAGAACTGAAGCAACCATTACTCAAGGAGATAATAATGAAATCAGCGATCTCCCCAATCCATAAGCCGCTGACTATATCGCTTGTATTGCCTTTCGCAGGAATCATTCTCTTTGGGTTGGTATTGGTAATGTTGATCCCAGCCCTCGCCTCCGCCAGCAAGACGGAGATGATTGACGGCGCAACGCACATCAAAAACGGTGATAAGCCCACGCATGGCATCGAAACATGGCAACTCGAGGAACTCTGGACCGCTGGCGGCCTAGATGACGAGAGCGTCCTATTCGGCATCATCACCCAGGTGGAAATCGGCGATGACAATAATATTTACCTGCTCGACAACCAGCTCTCCCAGGTCCAGGTTTATTCGCCGGAGGGCGAACTACTGCGTACGCTCGGTGGGCCGGGTGAGGGTCCCGGTGAAGTGACCAACCCGGCGGCAATGACCGTTCTGCCAAATGGGAACATTGGCTTGGTCAAAGCGATGCCCGGCAAGTTGATCAGGTTGGACAGCGAGGGCACGCCGCTCGACGATTTCATTCCGGCCGGCTATGAGCCGTCAGAAGGCGGCATTTCGCTGGCTATCCGGTGTTATGGAGCGAATAATAATCTGATTTTCGGCGGAATGAAGCTTGTATTCGACGCGGAGACATCGACCCAAACCCGCGACTATCACATCCGGTGTTATGCCGAAGATCAAACACAAATCTCCGAATATTACACAAAGAACGTTCTCTGGGATTTCAGGAATTTCGTGATGAAAGAAATCGATACCGATTTCCCCTGGCAACGATTGGATGTCGCCGACGACGGCTCTGTTTATATGTCGCCCGAACGCTACGGTTACGATATCCATGTCTTTCAGCCCGATGGCACTCTGGCGAAGGTTATCTCCCGAGAGTATCAATCGTACGAGCGAGACCAGGCGATGAAGGACTTGGTGGATCGCGCGTTCCAACGGCAGATGGAAAGCCCTCAGATGCCGCCCAATTCATCGTACGAGGCGGAGGCATACGAGCCTGATATCGCCAATCTGCGGGTCGCCGCCAATGGCGATATCTGGGTTCACAACAGCCGGCAACAGTGGGCCAGTGAACCAGGCCAGTTCAACTATGATGTATTCAACAGCGACGGTGAATTCATCAAAGAGGTTCGTATCGAATGTGGAGGATCGGCGAAGGATGATCGTCTTTTCTTCGCCCGCGACGATCGTATATATAAGGTCTCCGGCTTCCTGGCGGCAGCGATCAGCGCCCAAGGACTCGGCGGCGAAGAAGATGAAGAAGACGAAGAAGCGGAGGTTATGGCCATCACCGCCTATCGCCGGAAGTAGTCAAAGCCTATCAGTTTTGCGCGCCCGGTCTTGCGCAGAACTGTGCCGGGGGCTCCATCGCAACCATCCGATTGATTCCCCTCGGCCCAAAATGGTAGCTTGAGAGCATGGACAGGAAACACACAGCCAGATACCGGATGTCGGATCGTCGGAACGACGACTTCGTTCCCGGCACGCCGGCAGACCGCATCAGTCTCGTCTGGCCGCTGACCCGAGAAATCGCGTCCTTGAGCAAGAATCACGATGCTGAACGAAGACTACAGAGACATGTTACACGCCTTGGCCGACGAGAAGGTTAGATTCCTCCTCGTCGGTGCCTATGCACTGGCAGCCCACGGTTATCCCCGGGCCACCATGGACATCGACATATGGGTCATGCCGTCACCGCAGAACGCTGATGCCGTCCTGCGGGCGTTGCGCTCTTTCGGCGCCCCGCTGCACAATCTGACCAAGGAAGACCTTCAGAAGGATGGGACCATCTTTCAGATCGGAGTTGCCCCAAGGCGAATCGACATCATCACCGCGGCATCGGGACTTCGATTTGAGGAGACGTTCGGACGGTCACTGTCTGTGAATATCGAGGGAATCGAAGTGCATATCCTGTCGATCAACGATCTCATTCGCAACAAGAGGGCATCAGGAAGAACCAAGGATTTGGCCGACGCAGAAGCCTTGGAATCCCTGAAGAACTCCGAACAAATTGCTCCACCCGACAAGGAATAGCGCGCCGCCCGCCAAGTCAACCGCAGCGACGCCGCCAGCGCCATACCAAACCCGTGAAGCCGAGGCCTAGGCCGAACAGGGCCCAGGATGTTGGCTCCGGAACCGGGGTGTAGAGATTCATCATCTCAAGGAAGTAGCCTGACCGGTATTTGGCCCGGTCCCGTGCGGCGGCTCTCTGTCGCAAACTTGCCCTCTCGGAACGTGGCGCCACTCACACTGCGAGTTGACCTACCAAGGCCGCCAGCTTCGCACCGACTTTCAGGGCGGTATCCCTCGGTGATGATCTCGATGAGTTCAGTAGCATGATGAGCTGTCTCCTGATCGAGTAGTGCCAACTCGCCATTAGTGACGAATATGCGGGCAAGAGGCCCTGCAATTCGCCATATATGACGACTAACAGCTTCTGGTGTTGTGCCTTGGCTCGGTCGTGGATCGAAGATTCGGGTTTGCCCAATGCCTACCAGCCTATCCTCAGGTCCAATGCCTGATATACAATCTGCTGATTAACTAATTCGCCACAGTAGACGATTTACATAGACATATATTGTCCTATTCGCCATATTTGTCGCATTATGAAAATAGGTAAACAGACAACGGACGAAGCGATTCTCAGCGAGATGGGTGAGCGGCTGGCCAGACTTCGACTCGATCGGAACCTCTCACAAGCCGATCTTGCCGAACGGGCCGGGGTCTCAAAACGCACAGTGGAACGTCTGGAATCGGGGGCGGTCTCAACTCAGTTCTCGAGCATCATCCGCATCTGCCGGGCGCTCGATCTGATTGAGCGGCTTGATGCGCTCTTCCCAAAACCGATCCCCAGCCCGATCGCACTGCTGAAACAGCGCGGCAGGGAGCGTCGACGAGTATCGTCAAGAAAACGCCCTACCCCATCGTCCAAGAAATGGAGCTGGGGAGATGAATCATGACAACCCTGGCGGAAGTGCGACTCTGGGGACGCACCATCGGGGCCGTCTCCCAGGATGAGGGCAGCGACTACGCGGCGTTCCAGTACGACCCGGCCTTTGCACAGAGCGGCATCGAGGTCTCTCCGATCACGATGCCTTTGAATAACCGCGTACACGTTTTCAGAGAGCTGCCGGGGAATACTTTTCATGGCCTGCCCGGTCTTCTCGCCGATTCACTGCCTGACAGATTCGGGAACGCCTTGATCAATACCTGGCTGGCCACACAGGGAAGAGAACCCGATAGCTTCAATGCGGTCGAGCGGCTCTGTTATACAGGAACACGCGGGATGGGTGCGCTGGAGTTTGCGCCGGTCTTGGGCCCGAAACCACAACGAGCGACAAGGATCAAGGTCGCGGCCCTCGTTCAACTGGCCTCCGAAATCCTGAGCCGGCGCTACGATCTGAAATCGTCCCTGACCGACAAGACCCGGACCCGGGCACTAGGAGAGATCCTGCGGGTCGGCACCTCCGCCGGCGGCGCACGGGCCAAGGCGGTCATCGCCTGGAATCGCAAGACAAACGAAGTGTATTCCGGGCAGATTACCACTGGAAGCGGGTTCGAATACTGGCTGCTGAAATTCGACGGCGTGACCGGCAACCGGGACAGAGAACTCGAAGATCCCAAGGGCTACGGCGCTATCGAATACGCCTACTCCCTGATGGCCAGGGCGGCGGGTATGACCATGACCGAATGCCGTCTGCTGGAAGAAGATGGTCGACGACATTTCATGACCAGGCGCTTCGACCGGCCGAGCGGCGGCGGAAAGCTGCATATGCAATCATTATGTGCGTTGGCTCATTTCGACTATAATCATCCTGGTGTCTATGCCTATGAACAGGCCCTGCTAATTGCTCGCCAGCTTGGGCTCGCAATGGATTCCGTGATAGAATTGTTCCGTCGAATGACTTTTAACATCATCGCTCGCAATCAGGATGATCATGTCAAGAACATCGCCTTCTTGATGGACAAGACCGGCGCCTGGTCGCTGGCGCCTGCGTTCGATGTAACTTACAGCTACAATCCCACCGGCGACTGGACCTCCCGCCACCAGATGACGATGAACGGCAAGCGAGACAAGTTCACACTGGCCGATTTCCGCGCCTGCGCCGGAAGCGCCCTGATGAAACGAGGAAGCGCCAAGAAAATCGTTGACGAGGTGCGCGGCGCCGTGTCGAGATGGCCGGAGTTCGCGAGCGAGGCGCAAGTCGCGGATAGATGGTGCGGGCAGATTCAGCGTAATCTCCGCTTAGATCTGACGGGGCGAGCGTAGTCTCCGTTTGAACCTGACAAGGCGGTAGATTCGACAAATTACCAATTGCCAGCAGATAGCAGTGCGCACAGTCGTCGATGAAAGAGGATGTCAGCTTCTCGCTGGTCAGAACAATGTACTAGCAGGTAACGATGCTGGTAGGAGGTGGAGCCTGTTCGAGTATCAGAAATACGGTCGTTACTTCGCCCAGTGCGCGCATGCGATGGAGGATCTGGTTGCGGCGGAGCTGAAGGAGCTCGGCGCGGATGACGCCTGTCCCGCCTATCGCGGTTGCTATTTCGAGGCCGAACCCGAGGCGCTCTATCGCATCAACTACTGCTCGCGTTTGATCAGCCATGTGCTCGCGCCGCTGATCACCTTCCAGTGTCACTCCGACCGCTACCTCTACAAGACCGCCCGCAAGCTGGACTGGGAAAGTCTCTTCGGCCTCGAGGAAACTTTCGTGATCGCCGCCAACGCCTCGGACAGCACTGTCCATCACTCCCAGTTCGCCGCCCAGCGACTCAAGGACGCCATCGCCGACCACTTCCGCGAGAAACACGGCGAGCGCCCCAGTGTCGACCGGCGCGAGGCCGACCTCTGGCTCAACCTCAACATCCATCGCAACAAGGCGATCATCAGCATCGATTGTTCGGGAGGTTCTTTGCATCGCCGGGGTTACCGCGCTGTGTCGCGCGAGGCTCCGGTGCAGGAACTGCTGGCAGCGGCCATGCTGCGTCACAGCGGCTGGCGGGGCGAGACGCCCTTGGTTGACCCCATGTGCGGCGCGGGCACCATACTTGCCGAAGCCCTGATGCTCGCAGGCGGTATTCCACCAGCAGGCCGACGCATGGCGGGCAAGCCGCCCTTCGCCCGCCTGCCCGATTTCGACCCCGAGCTCTGGAAGCGGGTGAAGACAGCGGCCGATGGGGCCGTCAAACCCCTGCCGCCTGGGCTTGTCACCGGAAGTGACATCGACCCGCAGGCCATCAGCGCCGCGCGCCATAACCTGGACCTGCTGCCCGACACGACCAAGGACATGGTTTCCTGCCGTGACTTCCGCGACATCGAGAGCCTTGAGGGGATGACCATCGTCACCAATCCCCCTTACGGCAAACGTCTGGGCGAGCGCGATCGGGTGAAGGTGCTATACAAAGAGCTGGGTGACTTTCTAAAACAGCGCTGCAAGAACAGCACCGCCTGGATTCTGGTCGGCGACATCGAACTGGTGAAGTCCATCGGCCTGCGCACCAAGCAGCGGATCCGGCTTTACAACGGCGCGCTCGAGTGTCGGCTGGTGGAGATTCCCATCTACTGAAGCGTCTTGTCTGGTTCTGGTCCTTCAGCGGATGATCTGGATGTCTCCATAGCTCTCGTCGTCGCCCGCGAATATCCTAGCACGGTAGATCCCCGCCGGAACGGGGTTCCCATCATGGTCCTGCCAGGCCCGAGTGGGAATCGGGATGGTCTCCTGCGGCGGATCACCGTGAATGAACAGGCTGTCACTGAAAGTTCCGCGGCTTTGGTGCGGGCGGGGCTCATGCCCCGAACCGTGCCTGGCCATGGAGAATGCTGCTCTGCGCCAGCTCCCCAGCTGCAGGCTCCCCGCCGACCTCCCCATTCATCCGAAGACTTGCCCTCTGACACGGGCCGCAGCCTGCTCCGTGCATGCGCCTACGGGACAGGTGGCCTCTCCTGTGGGATACAAGCTCTCGCTATGAGGTTTGCTGAGAAGTCCGGCCTAGGTCTCGAGTTCGATGTCCCAGTAGCGCTCTGAGATGAACTGCTCCCAGGAAGCCTTGCGTTTCGCCAGGGGAATGGAGATGAACGGTGTCCAGCGCGGCTCCTTCGGCGTACGCTGGAGCGCAATGCTCGCCTCTGCAAGGGACCGGCTCGACTTGCGACGATTACAGCGCAGGCAAGCCAGTACGCAGTTCTCCCAGGTGGAACGCCCGCCCCTGGACCGCGGAATCACATGGTCGATCGTCAATTCCGTTACGGGAGGACGCGCGCCGCAGTACTGGCATCGATTCCGGTCACGCTTGTAGATATTTCGCCGCGAAAAGGCCACCCGGAATTGCGGAAAGGAATCGTAGTGCGTCAGTACGATGACCTCGGGGATCTTGATGCGCAGGCGCACGGTGCGGATGCATGGCTCACCCGCGGACACGCGGATAGAGGTCCACGAATCGAAGTCGTGGGCGATGCAGTCATCTGGATCAAGCACCCGTGCGGCGGCGCGATAGATCAGACAGATCGCGTCGCGCACGCTCGTGGTGCCGATCGGATACCAGTTCCTGTTCAGCACAAGTGCAGGTTCATTAAGCATGGCACTCATTCCTCTACCAACGGCAGTATAGCACACCAAGCGGCCCGTGTAGAAAATGTGTGCTTCCCGCGGATCGTGCTGCTCGCAGCCGAAGCCGCCGGCTGGACCCACTCGGGGTCAAGCTCGCCGTGGCCGCGGGTGCTGATAAGCAGGGCCTTGGCATCGAACCCTGCGTGCTGTATGTAAGCCCCTCTGGCTCCGACCGGCGTTGTCCTGGCTCTGATCGGTCTCGCCCTGGCTCTGTGTCCAGTTGCCGGCGCCGATTGGGACTACACTCGCCCGCTTCTCATCGATCCCCCCACTCCGGCGGACAGCTTTCAGGTCCCACTCGTGTTGACCCCGTCCAACTTCGACTACTCCCTCGCACAGCCACACGGCGAGGATGTGCGCTTCCTTGCTGGAACCGACACCTTGGACTACTGGATCGAGGAGTGGGACGTGGCCGGGAAACCCGCAACCACGATCATGTACCATCTGGCGCAGGCCGGCAAGGTGTCCCTGAAGGTCTATGACATCGAGGGTCAGTTGGTGAGAACACTGGTCGATGAAATCAAGCCAGCGGGCCCTCAAAGGACCCCCGGGGGCGTTTTACTGCCTGAATTGCAGCCTGCCTCAAACACCGGCTTGACAAACAGGCTTGCGGACTGTAGTTGAGCAGGAGCAGAAAGGGGACCAGAGCTATGCGGATACGGATCTATATCACCGGCGGGACATTTGACAAAGAATACCACGAACTCAACGGGACGCTCTTCTTCAAGGACTCTCACGTTCGGGACATGCTCAGGTTGGGGCGGTGCAATCTGGATCTGGAGATCCGGACCCTGATGATGATCGACAGCATGGAGATGAACGACATCGATCGGGAGATGATCCGCAAGAACTGCGCGGAGTGCGATGCGGAGCAGATCGTTATCACCCATGGAACAGACACCATGGAAGTGACTGCTAGATTGCTGGGCGATACGATCAAGGACAAAACCATTGTTTTTGTGGGGGCCATGGTCCCATACACGTTCGGTAGTTCCGACGGCCTGTTCAATCTGGGCAGCGCGTTGGCCTACGCCCAGAGCCTGCCGCACGGGGTCTATGTAGCGATGAACGGCCGGTACTTCACCTGGGACAATGTGACCAAGAACAAGTCTTCCGGTATATTCGAGGAATTGACCAAATCGTAGTCTCAAACGCGGATCAGGCGACCTTAACAGCAGGTCGCCCCCTTCTACACTGAATGCGCGGCATTATTGGCCTACTTCTTTTCCACTCCGTCGCCAGTCATGGGGACGAATCGGACGGGCAGCACGGTCTCCTCAAAGAGCCTGCCGCCCCTCTTTTCGACCAGGAGCAACTGCTGCGCGTACGTGCCCACCGGGATGACGAGCCTGCCGCCCTCAGCCAATTGATCCAATAGCGAACGCGGGATTTCCGGCGGGGCACAGGTGACCATGATGCCGTCGAACGGCGCTTCTTCCGGCCATCCCTGATAGCCGTCTCCAGAGCGGACCATTATGTTCGTATAACCTAATTCAGCTAGGAGCGTCCTAGCGCTCTGTGCAAGCGCATCAACGATCTCGATTGTGAAGACGGAGTCGGCCAACTCGGCCAGGATCGCCGCCTGGTAGCCGGAACCAGTGCCGACTTCCAGGATCTTCTCATCGCCGTCTAGATCCAGTAGCTGTGTCATCAGCGCTACGATGTAGGGTTGTGAGATCGTTTGCCCAGCTTCGATCGGAAGCGGGTAGTCTTCGTATGCATCTGCGCGGTACTCAGGGCCAATGAACCGGTGCCGTTCAACGCGCGCCAGCGCTTGCAGCAGGCGCTCATCGGTGATGCCACGTGCCACGATCTGGCTGCGGATCATCCGCTCCCGGGCAGCCTCATACGCGGAATCCTCAGCGATCATCCGCTCCCGGGCAGCCCTATACGCGGAATCCTCAGCGATCATCCGCTCCCGGGCAGCCTCATGCGCTGAATCCTCGTCGGACGCGCCACAGGCCAGGCCCGTGCCGGCCATGAGCGCCAAACTCAGCCCGGCTAGGACCGGCAGGCTCAACCCAGCTAGGGCGGTCTGAAGATGCGCGTGAAAGGCAAAAGCAATTGGCGCGGCCTTCATGGCGGAACCCTCCCGGTTCGGAGCTGCTACTCAGAAAGACTTGCACTCAAGCTTAGGGTCCGCGCTGCATTAGACTGCCGATTCTGGAGCCAGCGCCCCACTTGACCCCCCGCTGGACACTGTGTCAGCATAACTCAATTGGATCGCAGAGGGTATCCTTGCAGGAGCAGATGATGCGCGCGTCCGACGAAACCGTCGAAACTATGCTGACAACTCAGGAAACAGACTTCGGCCACTGGGAAACTGTCAAGGATCTGGTGGATCAGCTCATCGACCTCATGCTGAACCTCCGTCAGAGCGGGCATCCCGGGGGATCGCACAGCAAGGTTTATCTACTGGTAGCCCTACTTCTTTCCGGCGCATTCCGGTGGGACATCCGCGACCCGGGCCGCCGCTTTGCGGATCGCTTCATCCTCTCCGCGGGCCACACGGTGCCACTCGTCTATGCCACGCTCGCGGTGCTTGCCGAGGCCATGCGCATCCGCTACGTGTACACCAAGCGCAAGAAATACGAGGTACCGCCAGGCAACGCGGTCTTCTGTGAGGACCTCCCCGGGTTCCGGCGCATGGGTGGCCTCCCTGGCCATGCGGAGATGTCGGGCAAGACCCACTTTCTCAAATTCAACACCGGCCCTTCCGGCCACGGACTCCCGGCGGCCGCGGGCCAGGCCCTGGCACTCAAGCAGGCAGGCTTGGCAAGCGTGGGCGTCTTTGCCCTGGAGGGTGAAGGCGGGCTCACTCCCGGCGCCACGCAGGAGATGAAGAACAGCGCATGGGGCCTGGGCCTTACGAACCTCCATGTTTTGCTCGACTGGAACGACTTCGGGATCGATCCGCACCGCATCAGTCGCGTGGTGCCAGGCACCCCCCGCGACTGGTTCGAGCCACACGGATGGATCGTCGAGGAAGTACCGGATGGCGAAGATTGGCAAGCCCTCGCCCAAGCCCTTCTGCGGATCACGACCGGGCCGGCTGAGGCGCCTTCCCTACTGTTTGCCCGCATGCGCAAGGGCCGCAGCTACCTCAAGTATGATGCCGCTTCCCACGGCGCGCCACACACACCGATGAACTCGGATCTATTCTGGGAAACGAAGCGGCCCTTTGCCGAGCGCTATGGCGTGCGGTTCGAAGGTTTCGGAGAACCCGCTCCGGAGGGCGAGGAGGCCTGCATTGCCCAAACCCGGCTCAATATCGAGCGCGTGATTTCCGTGCTGCACGACGACAGAGACTTGTGTAACTACCTGGCTGACCGCCTTCTTGGACTGGCGGAGGCCGTGCCGGAGCGGATCGAGGGCTTTCGGTTCAATGGCTCTGGCACAGGGCCTCCGGCCGCAGGTCCTTGCGAGGATGAGAGCCTGTTCGATCCCGCCACCTACCCGGACGACCTGTGGGCGCCCCCGGGGACGGTGATTGCCAACAAGGATGCATTGGGCCGCTGGGGCGGCTGGATCAACGACACCTGCAGGAAGCGCTACGGGCGCCCACTCTTTCTGGCCTGCTCCGCGGACCTGGCCCAGTCGACCAGCATCGCTGGCTTCGCAGGTTCCTGGGGCTGGTTCGATCGCCAGGAGAACCCCGAGGGCGTTTTGCTTCCCCAGGAGATCACTGAGTTTACGAATGCAAGCCTCATGATTGGGGTGGCCTGCACGAATCTGGCGCCGAATCCTGCGCAGCGATTCGATGGCTTCTACGGCGCCTGTTCGACCTACGGGGCCTTCTCCTATCTGAAGTACGGCCCGATGCGCCTCTTCAGCCAGTTGGCTCAGGATTCTGACTTCAAGGTGGGCAAGGTGCTTTGGGTGGCAGGACATTCCGGCCCCGAGACGGCCGATGATTCGCGCACGCACTTCGGGATCTTCGCACCCGGTGTCACGCAGCTCTTCCCGCGGGGCAGCATAGTTGAGATCCACCCCTGGGAGTACAACGAGGTGCCGGTCATGCTGGCCGCTGCGATGAAACATCCGGCGCCCATCGTCGCATTGCATCTGACCCGCCCGCCCATCCGCGTGCCCGACCGAAAAACCATCGGGATGCCATCGCATCTTGAAGCTTCGCGTGGCGCCTATGTCATCCGTCCCTACAGGCCAGATGAGTCTCCCTGTGGGACTGTGTTGGTTCAGGGCAGTTCGACGACCGCGGGGCTACTGGAGGTGTTGCCCGAACTGGATCGCAGGGGTCTGAATGTCAAGATCGTGGCCGTCCTGAGTCCCCAGCTTTTTGCTTCCCAGGATGCAAGCTATCGGGATGCCGTACTCCCCGAAGTGGATCGCTGGGACGCTATGGGCGTAACCAATCGCAGCCTGCGCCTCCTGACGGAATGGTTTGCGACCGATGTGGCAGCCGAGTACTCTCTCTCCTCGGACTGGGACCACCGATGGCGCACAGGTGGAACAGTCAATGAGGTGCTGGAGGAAGCTCACCTGACTCCCGAATGGATTCTGAGGGGGATTGTCCGATTCGCGGAAGACCGGCCTCGCAGGCTGGAGCGGATGCGCTCCACGCTCGCCGCGCTGGCGAACGGACCCCGAGGACGCCCGAGGTGTTGAAGGGCTTTTGGAGCAGCTGCGCAGAGCCATGCGTTCAGTTTCAGGCTTGCGCTTGCGGCATGGACCCACGGGTTCAAACTGAGGCCTGCGTTCTAGGACAAGAGAAGTAGGAGTTCCGCCGTGTATTTTCTGGTGGACTTCATTCGAGAGACCATCCGTATCTTTTGCGATACTGCACCCTTCCTGCTGTTCGGGTTCTTCCTGGCAGGCATATTGCATGTCCTCATTCCGCAGAGATGGCTCCAGAGGGCTCTTGGCCGTGTCGGCTTCCGCTCAGTCGCCCTCGCCTCCTTGGCCGGCATCCCCCTGCCGCTCTGCTCCTGCTCCGTCCTCCCTGCAGCAGTGGCCATGCGCAAGGGCGGGGCCAGCAAAGGGGCCACAGCTTCCTTCGTCACATCGACGCCCCAGACGGGAGTCGACTCGATCAGTCTGACCTACGCGCTTATGGATCCGATTATGACGGTGGCCCGACCGCTGGCAGCCCTCGGAACAGCGCTGGCAGCTGGTATGGCCGTCAACGCGGTTGATAGAGGGGATCATGGAGATCATGAAGAAGATGATACCGATCCCAAAAGCACACCCCCAGACGGAGCATCTTCAGAGCAGGCTGCAACCGAGTCGTGCACCCGTTGCGGCCCTCCTGCTCCATCTGCAAACGCCCCAGATGCCCCCCCGGAGTTCAGCGGGAGACTCCGCGCGATCTTTGCCTATGCATACGGTGACTTGCTTGATGACATCGCCTCCTGGTTCATCATCGGTATCATGCTGACCGGTCTGATCGGCGCGCTCATCCCAGCCGGCGCGTTTCAGAATCCGACCATGAGCGGATTGCCGGGCATGCTGCTGATGTTAGTAATCGGGATCCCGCTCTATGTCTGCGCCGTATCCTCAACACCACTGGCGGCCATGCTGATTCTGAAGGGACTCAGCCCAGGAACAGCCATGGTCTTTCTGCTCGCGGGACCTGCGACCAACGCGACTTCGATCACCGTGCTGCTCAAGCTGCTCGGCAAGCAGGCCGTTGTGATCTACCTCCTGGCCATCGCCATCTTCAGCCTCTTGGGGGGTCTGATCATCGATGGCATCTACAGTTCGAGCGGCATTGATGCGATGGCCGTGGCAGGGAGCACCGGCGAGTTTATCCCCGCTTGGCTAAAGGTCCCCGCGGCCCTCCTGCTCCTGGGTCTGCTCCTGCGCAGCGCAATGCGGATTGATCTTATGCGTATCTGGCACGACAGGTTGCGGCGCATGGGCAAGCCTCTCAAGATCGACCTGGCCGGACGGGGGGCCACGGCAGTCTGCGCCACCTTTGTTCTGTTGCTCTACCTGCTCACCGCCTGCTCGGTCGTCGGTCCCGGAGAGATCGGATGGGTGATGTCTTTTGGCAAGATCACTCGCACGGTTGAGACTCCGGGACTCATCCTGCATTGGCCCTATCCCTTTGCCCAGCTTCAGAAGGAGAAGCCCACGCTCGTGAGATCGATCGAGCGCGGCCACCGGCGTGGTGTCAGGACAGATCCGATGCCCGCCTGGAGGGGCGCGGGCGCGAAAGAGCAAGAACTGATCAAGGAGGCGGAGATCGCAACGGGAGATGAGAACCTACTCGCGGTGCGCTACAGCGTCCAGTACTCTGTCTCCGATCCGTACGCCTACCACTTCAAACTGGATGATCCCAACACTCTCGTGACCAGCTTTGCCGAGTTCGCGCTGCGCCGGGTCATGTGTGAAGTCGAAACCGATAGTATTCTGGTCAACCACCGGATCGAGCTGCAGCAACGGATTGCCCAGCAGCTGCAGCAGGAACTCGACCGGATAGCGCCAGGGATCTCCATCCTGCGGGTGGACCTGCGAGACATACACGCGCCCGAGGGGGTGCATTTTGCCTTCCGTGATGTAGCCAGCGCGATGGAGGACAATCACCGCTTCATCCGCCAGGCGGAGAGCTATCGCAACCGCGTGGTCGCCTCCGCCCGCGCCCAGTCCTTCTCCAAGATCTCCAGAGCCAAGGGGGAGAAACTCCTGCGCCTGGCTGAAGCCGATGGGAAGGCCAGTCAGTTCACGGCCCTTGAGGAAGCCTCCCGGGCCGCAAGGGAGATCACGCGGCTGCGGATGTACTTGGATGCGGCCTCCAGCTCGCTCCGCCGGGCACGCGTCATCATCCCCCTAGTGGATCTGCCACTGGATCTGTGGGTCAGTCGAGGATCGGGACTGCAGAACTGGTCCAATCCCTGGGGCTCGACAGCGGGCCAGGAGAGCTGGAAACGCTCCTCAATGGGCCAGGATCCCCGAAGTGGCACAACCTCGCCCACAAACTGGCTATCCGATGATCCCACCCGGAGCAGAACTGCGCCGCGTGATGACGAGACATGGCGCGAGAAGATGCTGCGCCTTCAGGAGAAATCGCAATGAGACGCATGCTCACAGTCCTGAGTGTCCTGGCGTTGGTCTTGATCCTCTTGCTGTCATGCACCTTCGAGGTCCCGGAGACCGAGTACGCCGTCATCCTTTCCTTCGGCCACCCCAGACGGATCATCCTCAATGCCGGATTGGCCTGGAAACTGCCACAGCCCTTCGAGACAGTGGTTCGGATTGACAAGCGTCTGCGCATTCTGGATCCACCTGAGATCGAGTACCTGACGTTGGATAAGAAGAACGTCCTGGTGGATGCCTTTGCCGCTTGGGAGATCGCGGATCCGCTGAAGTTCCTGGTAACCGTGGTCGACCGGTTCACGGCTGAGGCGCAGCTGGAAGACATCATGCGTGCCGAAGTCGGTGCGGCTCTCGGCTCGCATGAGCTTTCAGTCCTTCTCTCCACCAACGAGCAGGATGTTCAAGTCGACCAGATCATGGACGGCATCACCCGGCAGGCAACCGCCAAAGCGCTGGAGGGCTACGGGATTCGCGTGCGTGCCATCCGGCTGAAGCGATTGAACTTTCCCGAGGAGAACCGCCAGGCCGTCTTCCGCAGAATGGAGGCCGAACGCGAGCGCATCGCCCGGCAGTATCGCTCCGAAGGCGAGGAGCAGGCCGAGAAGGTCCGGGCACAGGCGGACCTGGAGCAGGATCAGATCCTGGCCCGGGCCGACCGTGAGGCGAAGATAATTCAGGGTGACGCAGACGCCGAGGCGGCTCGCATCTACGCCGACGCATATGAGAAGGACCCCGAGTTCTACGAATTCGTCAAGACGTTGGAGGCCTACGAACGCTTCATCGATGAGGACGCCACAATCGTCATGCCTTCGGATTCCAGATTGCTCCGCCTGCTCAAGGAACCCAAGTAGATGACCAGCAGGAAGGATTCAAGAAGGGCAAGTAGATGACCGGCACGAAAGGACTCAAGGAACCCAAGTAGATGACCGGCACGAAAGGACAGGTGGAAGGGTTTGTCTCAAACGCTCTGAGCGCACTCCTGCTCGGCGTGAGATGGGCCGCCACAACCAAGAACCTCATTCTGCTGCTCGTGGCAGCAATCGTGGTAGATTGGGCCATCACTGGCATCCGCGTGGTACGTGAGGATGAGCAAGCCGTCGTGTTGCGCTTCGGCGCTGTTACGCGCGTGGCTCCCGCCGGAATATTGTTCACCCTCCCCTGGCCGCTCGAGCGATCCATCACGGTCAAAACGAGCGAGGTGCGGACCATGCCCGTGGGCTACAAGCTAGTGGATTCCGTTCGTGGCATCCCACCAAACCCGAAGGAGGTCGAGTGGGTCACCGGGGATACGAACATCATCAACCTGAAGCTCACGCTTAAATACTCCGTATATGATCCGGTCAAGTACCTCTTCAGCGTGGGCCCGATTGACACCGACTTCCTCTTGCGGCGCTGCGCCGAGGAAAACGTCACGAAGCTGATTGCAACGATGCCGGTCGATGAAGTGCTCACCAGCGGCAAGTTCCGCATCCAGGAAGAGACGCGCCAGCGCACTCAGGCCATGCTCGATTATCTCGACACGGGCATCCGGCTCATCACGGTCAACCTCGGCGGGGTCGAGCCACCCTCGAATGTGATCGAGGCCTTCAACGATGTCTCTACGGCGAAGACCGAAAAGGCCAAGATGCTCAACCAAGCCGACGGCTATCAGAAAGATCTGATCCCACGCGCCCGCGCCATGGCGAACCGCATGATCCAGGAAGCGGAAAGCTACCACGCAGCCACGGTCGAAGGAGCACGGGGCAAAGCGGCCCAGTTCACGAAGCTGCTGGAGCAGGCGCGCCTGGCCCGTGGCATTACACAGACCAGGCTCTATCTGGAAGCGATGGAGCGGATCCTTCCGCGGACGCGCAAGATCATCGTCGAAGACAAGGAAGGCGAGAAGATCCGCTTGCTCGAATAGGCTTTTCTGCCGACCTTCAAGCCGCAGGAGGTTTCCGATGGAACGGATTTTCCACCTCAAAGAACTGGGCGCCACTCCCCGCACTGAGATCCTGGCCGGTGTGACCACTTTCCTCACCATGGCCTACATCATCTTCGTGAATCCCGTGATCCTGAGCGGTGCGGGGTTCCAGGACACGGGCCAGGAGTTCATGGACTTTGGAGCCGTGATGGTCGCCACCTGTCTGGCAGCCGCGCTGGCCACAATTTTCATGGGCCTGATCGCAAACTACCCGATCGCGCTGGCACCGGCCATGGGCGAGAACGCCGTCTTTGCCAGCTTCGTCGCCGCAGGGCTGATCACCTGGCAGCAGGGGCTGGCAGCCGTTCTGATCTCCGGAGTCGTCTTCTTCCTGCTCACCTTCGCCCGGATCCGGGAGATGGTTATCGATCGCATGCCCGAATCGCTCAAACACGCGATCGCAGTCGGCATCGGCGCCTTCATCGCCTTCCTCGGCCTGACCGGCGGGGGGCTGGTGGTCAAACCCCCGGGACCGGTGCCCGTGGCACTGGGCGATCCTGCGAACCCGGCGGTCTGGACGACGCTCGTGGGGCTCTTCCTGGTCGGCGCACTGATGGCCAGGAAGGTGCGCGGGGCGATTCTCTGGGCGATCCTCGGCACCACTATCTTCGCCCTCTTGCCTTTCATCGGCGTCACGCGCTTCTACGGGCTGGTTGCAGCGCCGCCCTCTCTCGCGCCCACCTTCGGCCAGCTCAGCTTCGAGGGCCTGCTGACCGCCAACGGGATCGTGGTTGTTGTCATCTTTCTCTTCATGGATGTGTTCGACTCAATCGGCACCTTCATCGGCATTGGCCAGGCTGGCGGATTTATCAAGCAAGGCAAACTCCCGCGGGCAACCCGCGCGCTCTGCGCGGATGCAACCGGTACGGTGGCCGGCGCGGCGCTGGGGACATCCACCGTCACTTCGTACATTGAGAGCGCAGCCGGTGTGGCCGCCGGTGCGCGCACCGGACTGGCCAATATGGCCACGGGCCTGCTGTTTCTCGCAGCGATCTTCCTCTATCCCCTGGCAAAGATGATCGGCGAATCCTACGCATGGGGAGGGGGTTTCTACCACCCCATCACGGCTCCGGCCCTGATTGCAGTTGGGTGTCTCATGATGGGGAGCGTCAAGA
>JAGMDA010000523.1 GCA_023128935.1 Candidatus Eiseniibacteriota bacterium
GACCCTGCATGACGCAGCCTGATCCACTGATTCACCTCGACGCGGTCGCATGCTCACCCGTGTGCGTAAAGCGCAGGTGCACTGTGAGCCAGCGTCCCTCGTACGTGCGCGGGAGGCTGGGAAACGGTTGAGCCTGCCACACTGCATCCAAGGCGCTGCGGTTAAACAGCGCCACGGCAGAAGACTCTTCAATATCCACCGAACTCACCCGCCCGTCACGGCCAATCCGGACGCGCAGCGTGACATGTGGGGCATTCCCACCCGGCCCCCTCCCCATCGGTTCCCACGCCTCGGAGATCTTGCGGGCGAGCAGCGGAAGATAGTAGTCATAGTCGAAGGTTTTCTCATCAACCCGCGCGGCCATCTTGAGTTGGTGGTGACTTGTCGGCAGGGGGGCCAGGGTGTCAGTGCGGGCTTGGGCCTGAGCAGGTGGTCGGTGGGTCTTGGGATCCTGTTTTGGAGCTTCCGTAATCTCTTTTTTGGCCGGTCGCTTTTTCGGGCGTTCCTTCAGTATGGGCGTATCACGCTTGCGCTTGGGACGGGGCTTTTGCTGTGGGCACGACTGCTTTGTCACAGTCTTGGGCGAGATCTCCGACAAGCTGACCAGGGAGACAACCAGCGGCGGGACATCCCACTTCATCTCATCGGACCGCCACGGAACGAACGCAAAGATCATCAGGCAGGCTAGATGAAATATACCCGAGGCCAGCAGACTGCGCCGCCAATCCCGGTCCCGGCGATGGATCCTGGTGCAATCGGGCTCAATCTGAACCAGGCGCGACAGATGTCCCCCCAGCGCCCTCGATGCCCTGGCCCAGAAAGACGCGCTAGAGCCAGGTGCTTTCTTTGCCAACCGTGCCGCAGACATGCCGTTATGATCTCAACTCCGCCCGATGGCCAAACCCCGCAGGCGGTTGATCATGGCAATCACTTCAACCGCCCTGACCTCTGCAAGATCTCCCCGCGGGAACCGGCTCAAACCGTCCAAGACTTCCTCCCGGAGCCCCTCCAGGGTCCGCTGGAGATCGGCCGTCGTGAACCCACTGGCCAGGTGCGCCCAGGGGCCCTGCCCATACTCCTCCAACAGACGTTGCAGGATCTCGCCCAGTGTGCGGGTCTGCGATGAACTCACCAGCTGCTCGCAGCCGCTCAGATCTACCTCTTCCTTCTGCACCAGGATTCGCTTGGTTCCATGTGCCTTGACCCGCGGTCCCTTCGGCCCAATCTGCCGGCGGTAGGCGCTCAGCCGAAATCGCCGCTGTGGGGGCGGGGGAGGGAAAACCTCGTCCGCTGTGGGTCCCTCCGGCGAGATCTCCTTTGCGAGGGCCGTGACGTCCTCGGGGAGATAGCGGTCCATCTGAATCACGCGATCAGCCACTCGGAAGTATTCCCCACTGCCGCCAACTACCAGCACTGTGGAAACCCCGCGATCGGTATACAGGTTTCGCACCCGGTCCAGGAAAGGGGTGATCGGTTCCTGGCCGGGCTTCAGGAGACGACGCATTGGTTCGTCGCGGATCATGAAGTTCGTGGCAGACGTATCCTCGTCGAGCAGCAACACCCTCGCGCCCGCCTCGAGCGCTTCCACGATGTTGGCGGCCTGTGAGGTGCTCCCGCTCGCATTCTGTGTTCCGAAGTCCCGGGTTGAACGGCCGTAGGGCAGCTCGCCAATGAAGGGGCTGATATCGGTGCAAGTAACCGCCCGCCCATCCTCGGCTCTCACCTTGACGGTGAGCGGATCTGAGGCCACCCGCTCGCGTCCATCGTCGGGGATGTGCGCATAGATCCCTCGTGAGATCGCCTCCAGGAGGGTCGATTTGCCGTGGAATCCCCCTCCCACGAGCAGGGTAACCCCCCGCGGAATCGCCATCCCCCGCACCTTCCCCGCGTGTGGGAGTGTTACCTCCCGCTCCAGAGAACGGGGTGCGCGGAATCTGATAACCGGCGAGGAGCCATCTTCCCGCATGGGCCGGTCGTCGTGCCCAGCCCGCCGGGGCAGCAGGGCATCATTGGCGACAAACGCGACCCAGCCGTTCTTCTCGAGGCTGCCTGCGAGCGCAGCGTGGTCTTCGACTACATCCTGGTGGCGGCTGAGCGCGCGGAGGTCCACGCACCGGCCTTCAAGGCTTTGGGAAAGGATCTCCGGCAGCTGATCGAGAAGGATATGTGTCGCCTGCCGTCCTAAGATTCTCCGGCCCGCTGCCGGGAGGTGGACGAAAAGGCGCGCCTCCAGTTCGTCGCCGCGCACCCTGACGGCCGTACGCAACAGAACCTCCTGTCCGAACCAGTCGATGCTGATGTCGCCGGCACCCTGGCCGCGAATCTGGTGGGACAGGCAACGGCCGAGGAAGTCCTCCATGGCGCGGATGCGGGCAGATACCCCCCCCTGTGCGGCATCTTCCAAGCCCACCGCGCGCAGAGACACGTGCACATGTACCCGGGAGGGCGGGGCATAGGGATCACCCTGGACATGGGCAACATCGAGCAGATAGGGCCCCAGCTCATAGGTGCCCCTCAGGTCGTGGTAGGCCTTATAACCACGCCCATCGATACGCATCAGTATGCGGCGAAGATCATCGCTCGCCAGGACTCTCATCGACACCTCGATTGAATGTAGCATAGGTCTTCTGAATGTAGTGCGGCTTTGCGCGCGTCAGGGCTCTCCGGCGCGCGCCTTGCTGGAATGCATGGCCATTCTGCCCGCATCAGGACTCTCCGGCGCGCGCCTCATTACGAAATCGCGCTCCATAGAGAAGCCCCCTCTGCCGGGGCCAACGCGGCCCGGTACTCGGGACATACGTCTCTGAATGCACAGCGCCGGCAGGTCCGCGGATCTGGAGAAGCGGGGAAATCCTGCGGATCGGCAACATTGTTCTCGGGATCGACGAGCCGCTCGCGCATGGCCGCGATACCTTCGCAGATCTGCTCCCGCGCGGCCTTGAGATGGCGCTCTGTGATCTGCGCGCTCCCGACTGCCCCCGTGTTTAAGTTGACCTCCCTTACTTCAATCCGCTTCGCCTCGATGCCCCACGCCTCGGTGGCGTAGAGCGCATAGCAGCCGAGCTGGAGCCCCTCGGGCTTGGGCTTGCGACGCCCGGTCTTCCAGTCCAGGATCACTGCCCCGCCAGCAGGGCTCCGGTGAGCGAGGTCCATCTTCACATAGACCTTCGCGTTGTCGATGGAGAAGCTCTCCAAATCTTCGAGCGCGAGCCAATCGTCGGCTTCAAGCCCCTGCGCCTGTGCGAGGAAGGGCTCGCGGAAGAAGGTCAGAATGCAGCGGCGCACCATGTCAGCAAAGGAACGCCACTCATCGTCAGGCACAGCCTCTCGGTAGTGATGCTCCATCAGCCCCAGCTTACCTTTTGGCTGCTGCAGGTAGGCACCATCGCGCGACTCGCGGAATCCCCGCCGCATGCGCTCGACGGCTCCCTCGGCCACGCGCTGAGGATCGGAAGGCGCCCGACCGGCACGCACGTCCTCCAAGACCGCTGCAACGGCATCGTGCACCGCACTTCCGGCCCACAGGTAGCGGTTCTTCAGGTTGCGCAGAATATAGATCCGGCGCACAAGAGGATCGGCGGATGGGTCCCAACCACCCCAGTATGCGTAGTAGTGATAGTGGTAGCGCTTCAGGCATCCCCGAAACGTCTCGAACCGGCTGTGGCTCCAGCTGAACTCGTTGCGGAAGTCGTTGCCGGATCTCCTTGATAAACCCATCTTATCCTCCTGTCTGCTTCCGTGCTCCTCACATGAGTGCGCCACAATCCTGCACCCGCGGCGGATTGAGAAGGGTGGGGCAAGGTCCCCGAAGACGCACTATCATCGGTAGAGAGCCTTGATCACCCCCCAGGAGGAAGGCCCAGCTGGTGGCACTGATAATGCCTGGCCCAATCGCGTGCCCCCCGTGTAAATCTCCCGCCATTCCACGATTGTCCAAACCTGCTCCCCACTTCCCGGATCCGTCCACGCGTTCTTCCGGAACCAGAACTGCTCTTGCCCGTCTTCCATCTCATAGCCCATCGGGTGCTCGTAGGGATGGCCCGGGGTCACACCAAAGACAAGCAAATCCACATTAGTCATGACCGCAGTCCACAGGGAATCCTGGGGCGTCGACCGCGCTTCATCCAGGGTGATATCCTCCCCGGTTACCGTCTCGAACATTAGAATCAAGGTCTGCACAAACTCTGTATCAAACAAGTTGCCGTGGATGGCGATCTCCAGCTCCCGATCGAAGTGCTCTGCGATGTGCTGGTCGTCCGGCATTAGGAAGAAAATGAAATCCGCGGCAAAGAGGCTGTCGTACTCAGCCAGGTCCCATTCATCGTAGGCCACCCTCAGATTCGCGATGAGGTTCTCGGGAGAGGTCCGCGGCAAGAAGAGCGGGGCCGGGAGCGGCACCTCTGCCGATGCGCATACTCCGGTCGAGTAGTTGAGATTGTGGTCACAGGCAAACGCGCTGTAAAAGTAGGTCAGACCGTTCTCGAGCATCGTGTGGGTGAAGGTACCCGTCGAATCCGGCTCGCCCTCAAAGCACCCCTCCGTCCCACCGGGGACTGCCGTCCCACTGTCCGGACGGATCGGACATGCATCCAGCGCATAGTGAATGAGAACCCCGTGAAACGCCTCATCGGAGGGGTTGGTCCAGGAAAGCACAACCTCGCCCTCTCCCCCGGCAGCCTCGAAGTTCGCTACTGGATGGACCACGGAAACCTTAGGCTCCGTGGTGTCTTCAGAGCAACCACCAGCAAGGGCCAATAGGATCGGAAAGAGAACCCATAATCTGAGTGCATCTTGAACTTTCATTGCCGCTTCTCCCTCTCTCACTGATTGAGTCATCATCGCGCTACCGCAAGCACAAATAGCTTTTTCTAAACAGAAACAACAGGGAATTCCCGCGCTTTGACATGGGGGAACTTCGGGTTAGGATGGGGGCCTCGGCTTCGGTGCCTGACTTGGGGACCGCCCTTGCGCATTAAGC
>JAGMDA010000524.1 GCA_023128935.1 Candidatus Eiseniibacteriota bacterium
GGTCCGATGCCCAGCTGATTGGCCTTCTTCATCACCCTGGACTCCAGGGCAGCCAGGGTCTTCTCTTCGTTCTTGTCATCGAGCGTCCTGAGTAACTGCTCTTTGGAGTGCGCGTATCCTGTGGCCCGATCCCCTCCGATGCAGACACCCAGCGCCCCTGGGGCGCAGCCCTTTCCCTGAGCCTTGAAGACCGCATCCAGTATACACTTCTCAATGCCCTGGATGTCCCGTCCTGCGCCCAGGGCCGCATTGGGCAGCGCATACTGGATACCGCAGTTCTCGCACCCGCCCCCTTTTTGGATCAGGCGCACCTCGGTGGATTTCCTCTTCCACTGCTCGAAGTGGTAGACGGGGCTGCCGGGACCGAGATTAGTGCCGCTGTTCTTGCCCGTTAGAGAGTCAACCGAGTTCTGTCTTAGATAGCCGAGTTCAGTGGCCCGCTTTACCGCGGCGTCGGCCGCCTTGCGCAGCGCGGCCTCGTCAAACCCCATGGGGATGCGGAGGTAGAACAGGAGACTGCCGGTGTCCTGGCAGATCGGCAGGCTGTTGTCCCGGGCCAGTTCGATATTCTTCATGATCACATCAAGCGCGTAGCGCGCCGTGGTGCCCTTCACTTCCCGGCGTACGGACCTCCTGAGCACCGCCTCGATGTCGGGAGGCAGATCGCTGGATGTCCTGCGCACGAGTTCAAGAAGGGAAGTCTGAAGATCTTTGGCGCTCATAAACCCTCCGCGGTGCAGGAAGCACCGATTAGGTGCACGGATGGCTGTCACGAACTCACCGATACCCAGGAAGCCTGGTGCCTGGGGGGGGCGTTGTCAAGGAAGCCGTTCTGATGATGATCAAAAGAGTATGTTCAACGCAGCCCCGACGCGAGGTTGTCGAAAGAACAGCCCGAGATACCCCAATTAATGATTAAAAACGGACGTTCAACGCAGGCCGATGCGAGAGCGAACTTCGGCCATTGTCTCTTCAGCGAGCCTCTTGCAGGTCGTGGCACTCTCCTCCAGGAACCCATCCACCAGCTCGCTCTGCTTCTCCAGTGCCTGCGCGCGCTCACGGATGGGGTCGAATACCTTCATCATGTGGTCGAAGAGCATTTTCTTGCAGTCGATACATCCGATGCTGGCGCTCTTGCAGCCCTGGCTTACCTCCTTCTGGACATCGGGCGGGGAGAAGTTCTCATGCAGGGTATAGATGTTGCAGATGAGGGGATTCCCCGGATCAGATCGCCGCTTGCGTGCCGGATCTGTGAAGGATGGCCGCAGCTTGTTCCAGATTTCATCTGGGTCCTCAATCAGGCCGATATAGTTGTTGAGCGACTTGCTCATCTTCGCCTGCCCGTCGAGGCCCATGATGCGGGCACCCGACTTGGGCACCAGCGCATTGGGTTCGGGGAAGAAGTCACCGAAGCGGAGATTGAACTTCCGCGCTAGATCGCGTGTGAATTCGATATGTTGGATCTGGTCCTCCCCAACAGGGACCGCGTGCGATCTGTAGAGCAGGACGTCAGCTGCCTGCAGCACGGGGTAGTCAAAGAGGCCAACGTTGATATTGTCCTCGTTCCGGCGGGATTTTTCCTTGAACTGCGTCATCCGCCCCAGAAGTCCCATGGGGGCCAGTGTATTGAGGATCCAGGCCAGTTCTGTGTGCTCGGGCACCTGGGATTGCACGAACAGCAGGCATCGGCCGGGCTCAAGGCCGGCGGCCATATTAGTGATCGCAGCCTCCCGAATGCGGGCCTGCATGGTGTCCGCATCGTATGCAACCGTGATGGCATGGTAGTCCACAATGCCAAAAATGCACTCATACTCGTCCAGAAGCTGGGTCCAGTTCCGGATGGCGCCGCAGTAGTTGCCGATGTGGATCTCGCCACTGGGCTGGATGCCGCTGAAGAGATTCGGCCGCTTCTGCTCCTGAGCCTGGCGCGAAGGCCCATGCATTGCATTCATTCCCGCTGCCTCCAAGTGACCGCCTTGCCGGTTTGGACCGATTGCTGTTCAACCCGACACGTCCTGGGTGGGCATCCTACTCGTCGGCCACCGCCGGGGTCAACTTCGGCCACTAGGGGATCCCTGGGGAGCGGGGGCGCATTCGCCCAGGGGACGCGAAAGGGGGAGGCGCAAACCTCCCCCTCTCTGGGACGAACCAACCCCGTTTCAATCGTATCTGCGGGACTACTAGAGCGCCTTCGAGAGCATCTTGGACAGACGCTCAAATGCCTTCAGAGACATGTTCGGCCGATAGCTCAGCACCAGGCTCCTGAATTCGCTATTGAACCTGTCCATGGAGCGAGCAGTCCGTGTGATCGGGCGCCTCGTGATCTTTCTCCGAGTTACCTTCCGGGTGGTCCTCTTGCGGGCCGTTACCCTCTTGCGGGCCGTTACCCTCGTGCGGGTCCTAGCCGTAGTGCGGGTCTTGGCTCTGGCCCGCGTCTTGGCCTTGGCGCGCATCGTGGTCTTGCGCGCTGTGGTCCTCGTGGTTTTCCCAGTGATCTTACGTGTGCCGGCCGGGCCGCGGCGACTGCGGG
>JAGMDA010000525.1 GCA_023128935.1 Candidatus Eiseniibacteriota bacterium
CCGCCTCCTTCAGATCATCCTTTCAGTCTCACTACCTTCCCGGTGGCTAGCCGCCGGCCACCCGCATCGAGGCGCATCAGGTACAGACCTGAACCCAGGCATCTGCCTTGCGCGTCCCGGCCATCCCACAGGAGGCAACCTTCCGCTGCAGCTGTTGGCGACACCATACTCCTGACCAGACGCCCCGCGGCATCGAATACGCGCACGTGCACTGCCGCCGGCATGCTGAGGCGATATGCGATCCGCGCAATTTCATTCCCTCTCACCGGTGTCATGCACTGGAACGAGGTGCACTGAAGCGTAGAAATCCTCTCTGGAACGAGATCATCCACCGCGGAGGAGATGCCGAGAACCTTCACATCCACATCATCAATGTACCAACCCTCTCCGCCAGAGGCCCCATCGCTTCCGAAACGGAAGCGGAAGTGCACGTATCCCTCATAGCCGGCTAGGTTGAACTCGACCTGCTCCCAGTCGTGTGTGCCGGAGAACATGGGTGTTCCAGCCGGGAAGGGACCCGGCGTGCCCCCCTGGCGGCACGTGTGCGAGTAGCCTCCAACGGGCGTGATCTGCTCCCAGGGTCCGCCCTCGTGAGAGATCTCGACAATCCCACCGTCATAGGCTTGCCCCGGGTAGCCACCGCTGACCTCGGCATCGATCCAGTGCCAGAATGTAAGCCTCGGGTCATTGCCTATGAGGATCTCGCAGCTCTCTAAAGCCGCATCGAGGAGGTTGGCATAGGAGCCGGCGCCCGTCGCGCCGCACTTCCAGCTCCAGATGCCCTCTGGGGTGTGGTTGCGCTCCGTGGAGAGATGCCATTGATCCACGAATCCACCGGTTACGACATAGTGGGTCCAATCGACGCCCCCGGCCTCCATGTCGTCGTCATACACTGTGATGAAGGGTGCAACCCAGAACGAATAGAGCTCCGATGGCGCCCCCGGTGGATCCACGGACTCGTTTCCGCCCTCATCCTGTGCAGCGATGTAGTATTGCACGCACGTCTGGTGTGGCTGACCCGGAATCTCACCCATGAATTGGTTGCCGGTGATTGGTATGAGCGGCACCGTCTGGAAGGGCTGACCTGTTGTGCGATAGACGAGTACCTTTTCCTCGATGGCGCTCATGTCCGTGATCGTGGTTTCGATCTCGTAGGGACCAACCATGTTGTCGGTATTCGGGTAGTCGGTTGTGCCCGTGATCTCGGGACCAGCGATGTCGGTCAGCGAGAAATCGACAACTGTGGTCTCACCAAGCTCAATCACTACCCCAGGTGTGGATTCAGGAGCGAAGCTCGGATGCGAGACACTCACGGTGTATACACCCGGCTCAACATAGCCCGTATAGGAACCGCCGAGGCCTGTCTCGAAGGCGAGTTCGCCATTGAGTTCAATGGCTGCACCAGGAACCGGCGTGCCCCCGGCTGTGGCGTTCGTAACCATCCCGGTCAGAATGCCATGATTGAACTCCTCGGGAACCAGCTCGATGTTGAGAATCGTGGCTTCATCTCCACCGGTCATCACCTGGATCGTCTTGTCAAAGTAGCCTTCAGCGCTCACTTCCAGAGTGATGGTCTGATAGGACATCGGCCGCATGCGGCAGTAGTAGCCGGTGCTGGCCTCGGTTTTCATATCCCAGAGTTCACCACCGCCGTAGACGCCCATGATCTCCGGGATGTAGATCGTCGCCTCAAGTGGAATGCCGGCGATCGAATCTGTAACAGTACCTTGGATGGAAGGTCCCCAAAGACGCGTAGCCAGCCAGATGCTGGCCGGGAGGTTCAACGCCACATCCTGCAGCATTGTAGAGCCACTTGGAATGAAGGATGTTCCAATTTCCACTGTGAAAGAGGTTGTGCCCATGGTGCCGTAGGCCCAATCCTTAGCCGATCCATGTGCGGTTGTGGATTGCAGGTTCGCGTACCCGGTCATGAAGCAGTATACGGCCGTGATATCGGTCACAACCGGCTCTGGATCCACACCATAGCCGAACGGGTAATAGATCATCTCGCCATAGGTGTGATAGGTCGGATGGATAGCAGGGCGATGGAGGTTGTGCAGATCTAGCATGGCCACAATACAAGGAGCGCTCCAGGGATATGGCCCGCCATAGGTCTGACCGCTCCAGCTGCCGGCATACCAATGCCAATCATAATTGCGGTTGGGGTCGATCCCCTCATTATTATCCACATGGTGGTTCTCGTTATAATCGTAGAGCGTCTTGCGCCACCAGGGATCGATATCCTCCACCCACTGGTGACCGTCGGCATTGATCATGGGCACACACCAGATCTCGGTCGTGTTGACGATGTCTGTAATCTCAGGATCTATGCCGTAGTTTTCGCAGAAATGATACGCGATGGCCATCACGAGTTCGGTGGTCGTCGGTTCGCGGGCGTGATGGCGGCCATCGTAGACGATGCAGGGCTCGGGTTCATCGATATCGGGATGCAGCGAGATGCGCACGGCGAAGACATCGTACTCATGGCTGAAATTGTCCCACCAGTAGCTCTTGCTCAGGCAATCCCCGATGTCATAGAACTTGCAGATCTCAGGGTAATTCGCCTCGAGCGCCAAGAGTTCATCCCACATCTCTTGGTAGGTGTGATACTCCGGATCCATATTCCCTTCCCGCAACCCAGCTCGGGCGCCGGGAAAGAGATCGCGGTCCAGCGGCTTCCAGGCATAGCCCAATTCAGTCAGGCGGTCCAGATCGGCGCGGCTGGCCAGTATCTCAGCATAGCCATCGCGCCAGAAGGCCACATCAAAGCCGGTCTGCTCCAACTCCTCAATCTCGCCCGCATCGATGCCACTAACGCAGACGGCAGTCGGCTCCTCCGAAGCCGCCATGCTGGGACTCGTCGCCACGCAAAGCATAGCCAGGACTACAATCAAGAAGCTGGTAAGCCCTATGGATGACGGCCAGGTCAGCAGGCTATTCAGACAAGTATGCTCGCGGGTTTCCATTGCACTCCTCCTGCAGGTATTGCTCTTCCCTAGCATTGGATGGCAACCCGACGGCGAATCGCTGCTGCGCCGGCAGACGCGGCATACATCCCAGTGGCCTCGTCCGCCCAGGTTGCTGTACATTGCCACACAACATGATAATAGCACGTCAGGGGAGGTTTCCGCCTGCACGGATGTTGCGGCCGTGACGACGATCACGGCAGGACAAAGACCCCTGCCGCTCCCAGATACAGAGCGGCGCGAAACCTCTAATATGCAATACTGACAGGAGTTAGCCTTGACCCAGTGGCCCACAGAGAGTATAGCAGGCGTTGGCTCTGACTCGGCAATCGACGGCCGGCACAGCAACAGTCATTGGTCCTGGCTCGACAATCGACGGCCGGCACAGCAACAGTCATTGGTCCTGGCTCGACAATCCGTGGCCGGCTCAGCAACAGCCTTTGGTCCTGGCTCGACAATCGACAGCCGGCTCAGCGGAGTAGGAGGAGAAGGGGATGGGGATGGGCAGAACGAGCAGAACCCTAATTGGCAGGTCACTGGTACCTCTCGTGCTCGTGTCACTGCTGACAATCGGCTGCGGGGATGATGGGCCGACCTTCCCGGTGAGTTGCACCTACACAGTCTCGCCCGATGGCAGCGGAGATTTCCCTACGATTCAAGCAGCGATCGACAGCGCCTCGGCCGGTGACGTCATTGAACTCACCAGCGGGATCTTTGCCGGAGAGGGCAATCGAGACATCGATTACCTGGGCAAAGCTATCACCATCCGTTCAGCGTCCGGAGACCCAGACTCCTGCATCATCGACTGCGAGGGAGACGCGACTGATCCACACCGCGCCTTCACCTTCTGCTCCGGCGAGGGATCGCACTCCGTGCTGGAGGGCGTGACGGTCATCAACGGGTATCGCGTTGGAGAGGGGCTCGGGCACATTGGAGGCGCCGTTTACTGTGATGACTCTTCCCCGAAGTTCGTCCATTGCACTTTTGCCGGCAATTCAGCCAATAAGGGCGGTGCCATCTATTGCACTTGGAACACGCATCCGACGATCACGGAGTGTGCCTTCAAGTCCAACTCCGCCGCCGTCTATGGTGGCGGGATGTACTGCAATGGATCTGATCCCAGGCTAACCAACTGCACATTCCTCGACAACAGAGCCGCCCAAGGAGGCGGCGGAATCTTCTGCGCCTCTGCCTACCCTACACTCACCAACTGCACATTCGCGGACAAGACCGCCGGCAGCGGTGGCGGAATCATGTGCTGGGACTCAGGTCCTAGTCTCACTGATTGCAGCTTCACCGGCTGTTCGGCTCAGTTCTCTGGCGGCGGGATGCAGTGCTCCGAGGATTCCTCGCCCAGCCTTACCAGATGCGAGTTTACGGATAATCTGGCCACAGTCAGCGGTGCCGGGATTTGCTGCCAACAATCCTCCTCGCCAGTGCTTGTCAGTTGTCTGTTCGCCCGGAACCAGGCTCAGTCTCGTGGGGGTGCCGTATACTGCCGCGTTCGATCCTCTCCCGTTCTCACAGACTGCATCCTAACTGAGAATTCGGCTGCGCATGGCGGAGCGCTCTATTGCGAGGAATACTCTTCTCCAATGATCAGCGGTTGCACATTCTCTGCCAACGCTGCTGAGCAACACGGCGCTGGACTATACTGCTTCTATAACTCGTCGCCCATTCTGGAGAACAGTATCATCGCATTCAGCCCAACAGGGGAAGCCATCTTCTGCAAGCATTCCGACGAAACTTCCCTGCCCCTCCTCACCTGCTGCAATCTCTTTGGCAACGCAGGCGGCGATTGGGTTGGCCGGATTGAGGACCAAGCAGGGCTCAACGGCAACATATCTGAGGATCCGCTATTTTGTGATCGCAACGGCGGCATCTTCCTGCTGCAGCTAGACTCACCCTGCAGTGCGGCGAATTCCGCATGCGGTCTCGTCGGCGCCCAGCCGGTAGGGTGTGACTGAGGGTGCCGCATATTCACTGCCAGGTGCAACACCCAGGACATTCTCAGCAGACGTTTCCAGCCTCCAGCTTGAGCGTGCGAAATGCCCCCACCGCCTGGTCGACCGCATCGTCATCCACGTCCATATGGGTCACCAGGCGGATCTCAGAATCGCTCACCGGAAGGGTCAGGACGGAGCGCTGAGCCAGAGCCTGACAGACCTCTTGTGCGTTGCGCGAAGAAGCCGCCGTCCTCGCTGCCGTTTCTGTAGGATGCGCCTTGACCCCGATGATCACGATGTTTGTCTCGGGCGGATCGTTGACAACACGGAACCCGGCAACACTCGCAATGCCTTCGGCAAGTCCTCGTGCCCGCCTGTGATCATCCGCCAGGCGCTCCACGTGATGCTCAAGGGCATGGAGAGCGCCGGCCGCAATAATCCCTGCCTGACGCATCCCGCCTCCGAGCATTTTGCGGACACGGCGGGCCCGGGCAATCAGATCGGCTGTCCCGAGGAGCACTGAACCCACGGGGGCACCTAGCCCCTTCGAAAAGCAAAAAGAGATCGTATCACAGCACGCTGCATATGCGCTCACCGGGATGCCTGTGCAGGTTGATGCATTGAAGATCCGCGCACCGTCAATGTGGAGCGCAAGTCCTCTGTCGCGCGTGAGCCTGTAGATTCGTTTCATCTCATCCAGCGGGAACACCGCACCGCCCGCCCGATTGTGCGTGTTCTCCAAACACACCAAGCTTACGGGCGCATAGTGATCATTGGAGCCCCTCAGGCACCGTGCTATCTGTTCCGTAGTGATCACGCCACGCCGGCCAGGCAGTTGGCGCGTCTGTACGCCGCTGAAGGCGGCTGCGGCTCCCGACTCATGGTTGAGGATGTGCGCGTTCTGCTCCAGGATGATTTCATCACCCAGGTTCGTCTGGGTTCGGATCGCCAGCTGATTGGCCATCGTCCCTGACGGAACAAAAATAGCCGCATCTTTACCCAGCAGCTGCGCGGCACGCCTTTGAAGGTGATTGACGGTGGGATCTTCGCTGAAGACATCATCGCCCAGATCAGCCTCCGCCATGGCGCGGCGCATCTCTGCGGTAGGCTGTGTGACCGTGTCGCTGCGCAAATCAATCAGATTCGGCATTGGGAATCTCGCATGCCTTTCTTATGGCGTACTCAGGATACGTCCGCCTTTGCAGGGGTTGGCACGCCCCCAGCAAGAGCCACGATCTCCTTAGCGTACGCCTCGCGCAGGGCATTCAAGTACGCTGCGTCGATTGAGCCCTTTGACGTCACCACCTCTTTGAAACGCTTGGGTATCTTAATAGCAGAAGGATCGAAACCAGTCTTAAGGCGCTGTTGCCAGCGGGCCTCCTGAACCCTGGCCGCCAGGCCCTCTAGGTCGCCTGCAAGTTTTTTGTAGCCAATGCTCGCCAATGCCTCCGCCAGCAGCTCTGTCTTGTACACACCCCTGGCAAACAGACAAGAGACCATGCTATTCAGAAGACAGCGGTCTCGCTCATCCTCAATGAGGAATCGCACCGCTTTCTCCAAATCCTTATCATCATGTTTCAGATCGTAGGAATACCCTCCCGTATCCAGGTGGGAATGCCGGAATCCCAGCGACTGCGCGACGAAGAAAACCTCACCCGTTGCGTAACCGGCCATCTCCTGGCCCAGAACACAGGCATAATCTTCACCACCATAGTGCTTTGCCGCTACAAGCGTCCCCTGGCCCAACAGCCTGTAGAAGTCATTGCAGGCGCCGCCTAGATGATGGATGGCCTCTATATAGGCCGCCGTCTTTCCAAAGGCGAGTGATGCAAGCGTTTCATCCGGACCGATGATCCCCTTCTCCAATGCCTCTGTCGCCCATGCCAATGATACGCCGGTACTCATCACATCCATGCCGACTCTCTCCACCTCGTCGAGGAGGGCCAGCACTTCACCTGCACGGGTCACACCAAGCATCGAGCCCATCGCGAAAATGGGTTCGTAGTCATATGACACTTGGCGGTACTGATACTCATGCTCGTCACCAAAACGCTCGCGCAGCATGCCCATGTGGATGCAACCCACCGGGCAACCCGCGCAGGCAGTTTGGCGCAGGAGTAGTTCTTCAGCAAACCGCTCTCCAGAGATCCCTTCGATGCCCGGATCCGAGGTCTGTTGCAGGTTTCTCCATGGCAGTGACTTGCGTTCATTGAGAGGCAGGAGATTCTCTGGCGTGCCCAGGTCATGGTATTTGCGCATCTGGGGAGTTGAGGTAACGTCTTCGTAGATGGCGCGGAAGAGCTTCGCGTAGGTTTTACCCTCCGGCAGCGCGATTGTCTCATCGCCCTGAAGAACAATCGCCTTCAGGTTCTTCCCACCCATTACACTCCCGGCACCAAGTCTGCCGAAGTGGCGACAGGTATCGACATTAATGGAACCAAATGCGATTCCATTCTCTCCGGCCGGACCGATGCGCAGAATGCTTCGATGGCCGGAATGTCCAGAATACATTTTGCGAAGCAGCTTGCCTGTCGTAAAGACATTCACACCCCAGAGATGGTGTACATCGTCCACCTGCAGTCGGTGCGAGCCAACAACAATGCAGGATGGCGCTGCAGCTCTTCCTCGAATCACAATTGCATCAAACCCGGCAAACCGCAGCGCCAGGGCCATGCGTCCGCCCGCGTGCGACTCTGCATACTGATCGTGATAGGGCGATTTGAATCCACAGACCACTTTGCTCATCAGAGGAAAATAGCCGGTTAGGGGACCGATTGCGAAGATGAGCGGTTGATCAGGGTGGTGGGCTTTCTCATGATGAAGGCCGTAAGCATCATATAGAGCTGCGGCCAAGCCGCTGCCCCCGCCCATCCTATCGCACTCCCCAAAGGAAACCACCTCCCCGCGTCCTTCATTGAGGTGGATAATCAAGATGCGGAAAGTGCGTTCATTCGACATGACCGACCCCCTTATCCATCACATCTGCATCCCGCCTGGTCCCAACGGTTATCCCGCTGCTCGCATGCTCGTCCCCGATGACATTGGTCACACTGCTGTTGGAAACCACGGGACGCATTTCAAGGCAACCGTGGGGACAAAAGGCAACGCATTGGCCGCAGTGGATGCAAACATAGGGATGGTTATGACTGTCCAAGAAAATCGCGTCTATCGGACAGGCTTCCGCACATCGGCCGCATTCTATGCACAGCTCGCGTTTGAAGATCACCCCGCCGCCGGGACGCTGCTTGAACGCGCCCGTGGGACATGCCTTGACGCAGGGGGCCGGATCGCATGCCATGCAGAGTTTTGCTTCAAAACCGGCTGTGATGCCTCCCGAGGAGGCAATGCGAACGCCAGCCGTATTCCAGGACAGCTTTCCATGAACGAGCCGAGCGCACGCGAGTGAACAGGATTGGCATCCAATACAGCGCTCCATCTTTGAAGCCCGCAGGACTTTCATTATTCACTCCTTGCTTGTTTCATATACTTATCGCGAGACCGTTGTTCGGATCCCTTGCTCCATACCTGAAAAACAGCCCTCCGCGCTCGGCGGATAGTCTGGCACAACCGCGCCAATCTGTCACGGAAGGGAATACGGATGTCATTCTCCAGCGACGAAGCACTACGGCGTCGTTCACAACAGAGCCCCCAAGGTCACCGTCAATCCTCCATAAGGCTGTCACAGGAATCGGTTGGAACACTACACAGTGCCCAAGATCCGGCACCTACCTGCCGACATTCCCTGGGGAAACATTAACCGCGGCTCGATGCGATCAGAGCAGGTGTCACCGGGAGAATCCATGGCTGAAGAAGACGTTAGCGCTCGATCCAGCAAGGGCATGGAGTCGGAAGGCAACGAGCCAACGACCCCTCAACCTGACGCTGTCGAGCAGGGATCTGCCACTCCTGAAGCTATGGCGCCCGAAGTACCTGAAGCTACGGCCACAGGCACCCCCCAAGCTG
>JAGMDA010000526.1 GCA_023128935.1 Candidatus Eiseniibacteriota bacterium
TCGCGTCGTCGTCGCGCCTTGCCGGGCGGGCGCATCGGCGCCCTCGGTGCGTCACCCGTATTTATGGACCGGGGCACTTAGTCAGACGAACCCGCCGCAACGGTCAGATCCGACGAATCCTCCTCGGGCCCCGCAGCCATGGATGAGCCCACCGGACCCGCTACCGATCCCACGACACGGGAGGAGTCCGCTGGTCTGATCTCCGGCTCAATCACCTTCCTCTTCCAAGTCCCTGTGGAGAACCAGATAAAGGCAGCAATTGCGGTCAGAGTATTCGAGAGGAACATCGCCCACCAGAGACCGGTAGGCCCCATGCCCAGGACGATAGCGAGCAGAAACGCGGCAGGGATCCTTATCACCCAGAGCCGGCTGAGGTTCAATACCATCACCGGCACCGTGTGACCCGAGCCCTGAAACGAACCCAGTATTACCATGACGAAACCGAAGGCGAAAACCGAGGAGGATGTGATCCGAAAGAGATCATGGCCATATTGGATGACCTCGGGGTCATTGATGAAGAGTCGTGAGATCGAATCGCCAAAACAGAACATCATCGTGGTGATCGGCAACAAGACGAGGCCGGTCATCAATGCGGAGATGCGTACCGAGCGCGCGGCCCGCTCCGGCTGGTCAGCACCGAGGTTCTGACCCACAGCCGTCGCGTTCGCTTGGGAGAGCCCAAACATCGGCACGAGCGCCATGTGGATGATGCGGTGGCCAATCCCAAAGGCGGCGGTCACCGCTGAACCGAATGTGTTGACAATGCCCATCAGGAGTGTGAACCCAAGAGATGTCCCTGTCTGGCCGAGAGACATGGGGACGCCGATTCGCAGGATCCGGATCATGATTCCGCGATCCCAGCGCAGGTCGGACAGCTGCAGCCTGAAACCCCGGTTGCCCCTGAATAGCCTATAGAGCCCGATACACGAGGCCAGCCCCCGGGAGAGGCATGTTGCCAGCGCCGCTCCCGCAACACCCATTTCCGGAAAAGGACCTATGCCAAAGATCAAAATGGGATCGAGCACCACATTCAGAAGGACTGTGATTGCATTCACCTGAAGTGGCCCGACCGTGTCGCCCATGCCGGTGTAGATGCCTTGATAAACGAAAAAGGCAAACATGCATGGCATGCCGACGAGGATCCAACGAAGATATATAAGCGTTTCACCAAATGCATCAGGAGGGGTCTGCAGAAGCTTGAGAATCGGCACTGCGAAAATAAAGCCAATGATTGCAATACCCAGGCCAACAAAACTGAGGAGTATTAGTGTCTGCCCGCCGGCACGGCCCATCTCCTTGACCTGTCCCGCTCCTCTGTACTGCGAGACCAGGGTCGTCCCGCCCATCCCAAGACCCATCGCCACCGACATCCCGATGAAGATGACATTCATGGTGATGGTGGGAGCAACGAGTGCAGCCTTTCCGAGCTTGCCAAGCCAGAAGGCATCCACTAGATTATACAGCGTGTGCAAGAGAAAAGAGAGCATAACGGGCCAAGCCACCGCAAGGAGGTTGCGGGCAAGCGGTCCCTGCGTCATGTCCCGGCCTGCAGTTGCTGGCTTCATGCTCTCCTCAATTATGGCAGCGGGTCTTGACACGGCGGCTGGTGCGACGCCCAAAGCCTGCTAGTAACGAGAAGCATGGAAATGACACATCATACCAGATGCATATATCGAGAGAAAGTTCCTGGATTGGGGGGCTGATGTCACATAAACAGGACGGCCACCCCACCCACCGCCACTACTGAACCCAGAATCGAGCGCGAGGAGGCCGGTGATCGGTAGAGCAGAACCGTGGGTACGATGATGATCACTGGCACAGAGGAAACGCCCGCGGGTGATCCAACAGAAAAGATCAGGAACCCGGTGGCCAGCACCAGTCGGATCAAGTTAACCGGAAGCGAGCCAACACGTCGTGCCGCGGACTCAAGAGAAAGCGCCGTGATAGTCCAGCCAAGGGCAGTGCCAAGGGCTACCAACTCGCCCAAGTATGGCATGTTATCCCATCTGCCGAGAAACTACAGAACAACTCGAACCAGCGTCAACACACCCAGAAAAACCGTAGCATAGCCAATGGCCCGGCGCAGCAAGTTCGCGGGCATGATCTTCACCGTCCAGGCCGCTGCCGGGACAGAAACAATCGCCCCGAGCATCAGGGGGATGGCCAGGCCCCAATGTATCCCCTTTCCGAGCAGTAGGTAGAGCCCCAATCCGACAAAGCAGACGATTCCCTCAGCAAAGGAGGTTATGCCCACGGCGCTTTTCTCCGGCACGCCCGCCAGGATCTGCCCGCCGGTGACGACCGGACCGTAGCCCCCCCCGGAAAGGCCCTTGTTGAATGCCGCGATGCTCCCCAG
>JAGMDA010000527.1 GCA_023128935.1 Candidatus Eiseniibacteriota bacterium
TGTAGAGGATGAAGAGCGGGTCTTCGGCATCCATCCACACGACCGGGCAATCGGCGGAGGCCTTGTCCATTTCCTCGTTCCACCAGACATCACGGCCATCCTGCATGTCGATTTTGAGATCCGGAACGCGGTTGTACACGATGCAACTGGCTACAGTGACGCCATTGTCGGCGGCGATTTTCATCGCCTTGTCCGCATTCTGCTTCAGGGGAATGGCCTTGGCGCCGCGGTAGACCGCGTTTGTTGTGATTAGTACGGTGCAGGTGGAGTCGAGGATACGGTTGGCTAGCGAATCGGCGCTGAAGCCGCCGAAAACGACGGAGTGCATGGCGCCAATACGAGCGCAAGCCAGTACGGCGATTGTCAGTTCCATGACCATCGGCATGTAGATCGAGATCCGGTCGCCCTTCTTGACGCCCTTGCTCTTCAGAACATTGGCAAATTTGCACACCTGCTCGTGGAGCTGCCGGTAAGTAATTGTGCTGTCTTCACCGGGCGCATTGCCTTCCCAGTAAAAAGCGATGCGATCACCGCGAGTCTCAAGGTGGCGATCTAGAGCGTTGTAGCAAATGTTGGTCTTGCCGCCCTTGAACCACTGGATCTGGATGTCCTTGTCAAAGTCCCAGGACAGGACCTTGTCCCACTTCGTCTGCCAGTGGAATGACTCAGCGAACTCTCCCCAGAATCCATCGGGGTCCTTGATTGAACGCTCATACATTTCACGGTACTGATCCAAGTTCTTGACCCAGGCACCTTGACTCGTCGGTGCCGTGGGTGCGTACGTTTGACTCATGTTCCTCTGCCTCCTCCCAGCTTCAGTAGTTCTACCTCGGCGCATGCCTTCCACCGTGGTTGGTCCACGTCTCGGCGGCATCGAAGCAGCGCTGTCATAGGCCGGTCACTTGACCGGCCAAACATCCACATTTCCACGTACCCCCCCCCCCAAGCGCAGCCTCGCGACCATTTCGGGTTCCCTGGGGGCTCGAACCGCGATCTCGAGATGCAGAATTGACCGCTTGGCGCGGATGGTTGCTGAATTCCGGCATTTGATTCCAGCGCCTGCAGTTACGCGCGGCGGCGTCACGTGTGCCCAGCGAGGGTGCTGGCCCCCACTGGGCAGAACAACGAAGAAGAATATCTAAGGTGGGGCCGCTGGTCAAGAGAGGACTCTGCGGACGCTCTGCGGAGGCAGCCATGTCGGAAGTTCCGTCGTGAGAGCCATCCGCAAGGCCAATCAGGGTCTCCTCAGGAGGGCATAGAGCCAATAGGGGTGACGTCGGCTGATGAGCCGGTTCAGCCCGTCGCAGAAGAAGGAAACCGGGTTATAGGGAACCCGTGGGAAGTTCCTGTTGCCGCACTCAGGGCACATAACTGTGATAGATTCCGGGATCTGGTACCATCGCCGCCCGATCTTCTGGCGGATGCGCAGAAGCCTATTGGGGTATGCGCGGACCGGAGTGCCGCCCACCCGGGTTGCCACCTGCTCATAGCCCGGAAACAGCGCGGCCAGGGCTTGCGAGGAAAAGCTCCGCTTGTGGTGGGAGGCATTGAAAACGCGTCGGCAGCGGGGACAGGCCAATTCGTTGATGTGAAGGTTCTCGTCATTGGGGACACTGATCAGCAAGTGCCTGGGGTTGATCCGCAGGATCTCCTGCACAGTGGCCTGTAGATCCGCATCGCGTAGATGCTCCAGCAGTTCGCTGCACAGGATCAGATCAAAAACGGCTGCGCGGAACGGGACGGCCGTTGAGGAGGCACAGACGGCTTCACCGGTGAGGTGCCTGAGCCCACTCTGGCTCCAATCCAGCCCTACAATCGCGCGGCGCTTGGCAAGCAGATTCGTAATCAGACCATTGCCACATCCCACGTCAAGGATCCGGCCCGTGCCTGCCGGGATCATCTCGTTGAGGACGCGAACCTTCTCCTCCATTACGGAGCTGAGGGCGAATGCCTTCCAGTATGCGTCCAGTTCGTAGAGGCTTCGTTCACTGGGCCCCATGGGTTGCATCTCCCGTGCCAGGCCGGCCATCTCAATAACTGGAATCCTAGCGGCTCGCGCAGTGCTTGGCCAGGGACCAATCCGCACTTGCAGGCATAGGCTGTCAGCGCATCCGAACCGGCGCCCGGTGGACTCACGGCCAGAGACTGTAACGGGCCTTGTCGTGGGTTTTCGACTCAGTCTAGTATCGCGGGCATTGGGCCTGTAGGAGCTGAGTACCTGTGGGGACTGAGTACCTGCGGGAACAGGGTGGCTTGCCTGCGGGCAGGCGGGGTTGAACCGCATGCTTTCTGAGCACACGGGGTGGTCAGGTTGATCTGCGGGACATACGACGCAGAGGCATCTGGATACAGAGGATCAACCAAGGCGTCAAATGGAGCGGAGCGCATGAGTGAACGCCATGGTCGCTGGAGTAGGCAGCTTCGGCAGGGCCAGGATCCTTTGATCCTGGAAGTGGGTCGGGTTGCGCCGCAGGTGAAGGGTTCCGTTCTTCTGACCGCTGGCCGGAATGTACTGCTGGTGACCGCTGTCAGCCGGCCCGAGCCCGCGACCGATCTGGGCTTCTTTCCCCTCACAGTCGAGTACCGGGAGAAGATGGCCGGAGCAGGCAGGATTCCAGGAGGTTTTCTGCGGCGTGAAGCCCGGGCAGGCAACCACGAGATCCTCGGCTCCCGGGTGGTGGACCGTACCGTGCGTCCCTTCTTCCCCGACGGGTTCATGTGCGAGACCCAGATTCTCGCGACTGTTATGAGCTTTGACCCGGAGGGCGATGCCGAGGTGATGGCCATCACGGGGGCCTCAGCAGCACTCACGGTATCCGAGATTCCGTGGGGCGGTCCGGTGGCTGGAGTTCGTGTGGCCCGCGTCCAGGGAGAGATGCGGCTCTTTCCGACCCGCATGGAGCGCGAGATGGCCGACCTGGATCTGCTGGTTTCGGTCAGCCGTCAAGGGCTTGTCATGGTAGAGGGTAGTGCTGGCGAGGTGCCAGAAGAGACGCTACTCGAGGCTCTGGCCGTGGCCGGCGAGGGGGCGACGTCGCTCCTCGAAGTGCAGGAGGAGATGCGCGCGGATCGCGGCGCCGAGAAACGGATCTTCCAAGCTTCCGGCATAGATCCCGTGGTGCGGGAGAAGGCTACGGCTGTCCTCCGTCCACGTATTGACGAACTCTTTGCCGCCCAGCCAAAGCATAGGCGCCACGAGATTGGCGCTGAGCTGATCACGGCCGTGGAGGAAGTTCTCACCCCGGATGATGCGGAAGAAACGGGCAGGACCGGCCAAGCCGATCTCGCCGAGAGCGCCTTAGGGAGCAGCGAGATCGGTGGTGCCAAGGAGCCCCAAGGAATGCGTCCGGCCGTGCCCGGGCT
>JAGMDA010000528.1 GCA_023128935.1 Candidatus Eiseniibacteriota bacterium
GAGAGAAGTACTTCCCCGGTCATCACGGGGCTCCCTGCACTGTGGGTGTCATAGGCGGCATGACCCCTCCCTCGTCTCGTCTATCCCCGCTCGCGACAGGCAGTGCCACCGCATCAGTCTGTATCGTCGCCAAAGCTCACCTTCGGTGCGGCGTGGGCCTCTGCGGGCGCCTCAAAGAGGTCGGCGCGCCCGAAGCTGAAGATTCCTGCGATGATATTCCCCGGGAACATTCGGATCGCCTTGTTATAGTCGCGCACACGCTCGTTGTAGCGACGCCGTTCAACGGCGATCCGGTTCTCTGTGCCTGCCAGTTCGTCCTGCAGGGCCATGAAGTTCTGATTCGACTTGATGTCTGGGTAGCGCTCGACGACGACCAGGAGTCGACTCAACGCGGATGACAGCTCATTGTTCGCCTTGATCTTCTCGGGGATGCTGCCGGCGCCGCCAACCTTTGCCCGGGCTTCGGTCACTCCAATAAAGACTTCCTGCTCCTGCTTCGCAAACCCCTTGACCGTCTCCACGAGGTTGGGAATCAGATCGAAGCGGCGCTGGAGCTGGTTCTCGACCTGGGCCCACTGGGCCTTGACGTTTTCATCGAGGCCCACGAACTGATTCCGCGTGCCCACCAGCCACGAAAGCATGCCGATCGCAATGATCAGAATGACTCCCAGTACAACGAACGTGACAATGCATGAACGCTTCATGAGTCCTCCGCCTTCGCCTATGGCTCCTACGCCACTTCACGAATCCTCGGCCACCATATCCTCATGCCGACCCCAGGCAGTGCTCCGCCTCGATCAGATCCTCGCCCCCTGGCTACCACTATCCCCGGCAGCTTGGGGCTTTAATCCCCCCGCATCTATCATCTCGACCAATCGCTCGACCTCACGAAGATACCGGGCTATTAAACCTTGTAGAACCTCCTTCGACGGCGGGCGCTTCTCGAAGCGCACACGCGATAGCTCCTGAAACAGCACCGTATCCAGGTTGTACGCGTCGCGTCCTGCCTCCAGGAGATCGTTGCCCCAGACTGCAGCCGGGCGGCCGGCAAAGAATAAAAGACCCTGGAACAGGGCTGTCATGGCCGGCAACGACGAGCGAATCAACTCGGCCATTCGATCCCGCTTGCCCTCACACTCGATTGCTCCTGCCCTCAGGTGGAGAAGCTTTCCGCGCAGGTCCCGCTCGCATTGCAAGCGTACATCCTCACGCTGGAAGACAAGTCCGGCAAGCGCGTCGGTGCCCTTGAGGACACGATGAGCTCCTTTCATCGTGAGGAACTCAAGCGGGTAGGAGTCGAGCGCGGTCTGAACCATCTCTGGACGCATAAGGACAGGCATGGCAACACGCTCTTTCCGCCAGCGCTTGACCTTCTGCTGCAGAGACCTCAGTCGCTCGGGTTCCAGGTCCCTGACGAGAACGAGGAAGTTGAGATCCGATCGCCCAGGGATGAAATCATCCCTCGCTCCGCTCCCGTAGAGGATTACGGACACTAGATCCTCACCCCAGCAGGATTCCATGTCCGCGACAAATGCCTCACTGATTTGTTCAGGATCTCTCGGCACGAATCTCCTCCTTGGCAAATCCGTATCATCGCGGCAAATGGGGGAGTGCTCTGCGCCACTCTTCCACACATACCGCCGCCCAATTCAGCCAGCCAAACCCCTTCTCATAGATCCCTATGAACGCCCTGCGCCGCCGCCGCTCATTCCGCCGCCTAATATGAACGCCCCGCGCCGCCGCCGCCGCTCATTCCGCCGCCAAAACCCCCGAATCCCCCGCCAAAACTGCCACCCAGACCTCCGCCACGGCGAGAGCCGCCCATATTCATGATAAGGAGAAGGAGCAGGAGCCTCGGGTGGCGAATCAGAAGATATAGAAACACGGGCACGAGAAGCAATCCACCGATGGGGAAGCGCCTAGAGCCGCCGCCAGATTGACCGGATGAGGGCCGCCCACCGCGGCGGTAGGCATCGGATCCACCCTTCGCGTTGGGATCCGCGAGAATGCGTTGCCCAAAGGCAGCAATGCCGGAGCGGTAGCCCTCGAAAAAACGGCCCTCCTTAAAAAGCGGCATCACAGCCTGATCCAGTAGGGCTCCTACGCGGGCATCCGGCAGAATCGGTTCCAGGCCGTAGCCGACCTCCACTTCGATCCGCCGCTCTGAGAGGGCGTGGACGATCAGAAGCCCTCGATCATCCGACTTGCGCCCCACCTGCCAGGCTTCGAACAGCCGGTTCTTGACCTCTGTTATCGGTTCCCTCTCCACGCTGGGCAGGATGACGAGCGCGAGCTGAGCGCCCGAGGCGCGGTCGAGTCGGCGACAGAGATCTTCCAGCTCCAGCCTTTGCGCGCGGGTCATCACCTGGGCGAAGTCGTTCACGTAGCCCGTTGGGGGCGGAATTCGCAGATCTCCCATGACCAGCTCACGTCCGTTGGAGCCGGATATCGCCCAGGCATCCTGGCAACAGCTCAGCAGCAGGATTCCGAGAGCTGCGAGCAGGGAGATGACATAGATGACCCCATTGCGCTCGGGCCTCTTCCTGGATCCCCGCGGAATGGCATCGTACTCGCTCATCTAACCCCCCATGAAGCCGGACAGATCTCTCCACTCAGATGCGACAGGCGCAGGATGTCCCCTCATAAGAACCGCAGGACCTCAGCCTTGAGGAATTCGCGCACAACTTGCGTGTCCGCAAGGGCCTCAATGGATGAACCTTGTCGCGCACCAAGACTACCTGTTTCAGCTGCCCCTGGCACGCACTGTGTATCACGCAAATGATCCGCGCCCGGTTGCACATCCGCCCCTGGTTGCACTTCCGCCCCTGGTTGCACATCCGCCCCTGGCAGAGGTAGTCCGTCCACATCCCTCTCTGTTCTGAGAAGACGAAGCCTTCCGGCAGATGATAGCGCGCGGTCCACGCCACCAACTGGCCCCCCGAAGAAGCTCGCGGCTGGCACGCCCAAGATCGCTGCTTCACGGATCATGGTCCCTCCGCCGCTCACGACGAGAGAGGCTTCAAGGAGGATATCTCTGCCGCGGACCGCTTCATCAGGAAGGACGAAGTGCGGGTGCACTTGAGTGAGTGGCAGCAGATCATCCCGGTCATCTTCGTATCGCGGGAGGAAGAGCACTCTCGCCCCGCCTGCCTCTGCAGCGAGCCGCGCTACAAGCCTGCGGTAGAGCAGTTCGCTGAGGGGCGTGTGATAGTGCGCCCTGCGTGCCGGAGGGCGGACAATGATAAGAGGTGGTGAGACGGGCCGGCGTCGATCTCGGGCTGGGTCAAGGTAGACTTGTTCCTTGAAGCCGGGATAGAAAATGACTTTGGACAGAGGAATCCCTTGCTTAGTAAGCGTGTCTGCCGAAATGGCATCAGGGAAGAAGATCCGCCGACATAGGAATCCGAAGGGTCGCAGCGAGACGTACTCGTAGTCGATGAAACTGAGGCAGGGAATCCCAAGCATAAAGGCTGCCAGCGCTTGCGCCCGTGACCCGTGCCCCAGGGCCAGCGCGATCCCCTTTCCCCGCATGCGGAGTGCCAGGCCTAGCGCTCGCCTGGAGGAGCGCGCTGCCTTCAGGAATCGCCCGCCGCCCCCATGTCCTCCCACGGGTTCGAAAGACACGTTGTGGAGTCGGAGCAGATCATGGGTCTGTGACAGATCCCGCGCGGTCAGAAACACCTCATGCCCAATCTCACGCAGCCAAGATATCCAAGGTAGAAAGAAGGGAACGTGCGGGGAATTCTCTAGGTCAATCCATACAGTTCTTCCCATCGGTTTCCCTTATGCCTGTTCAAACAACCGTTTGACCTTCCCGAGCCCCATCACGCCAGCGCAGTCTCCCAGGGCGCCGGCGGGATCGTGACACCGCCTCTGCCTGGCATGGGCAGTGCGATCATAAAAGGGTCCGGTGCCGGAACTCAAGGGGCCAGCCGGCACTAGGCTTCACCCGGACAGCATTGCGGCCGGCCAGCGCACCAAGCCTCACCCTCGAGCTTAGTGCCCCGATCCATAAATACGGCGGCATTCGGCCGCCGCTGGAGCAGCTACTCGAAGAACCGCAGACCGACTGGCTCGCATGCGAGGGTCTTCCGACCATGTCCATCCCTGAGCCTTGGCTAGCTCCAGGGTTTCGCGGAAGTCATCCGCCGAAACGTGGATCTTCGGCTCCGCAATAACGAGGTGGCCATCTGTGCGCAGGAGCGATCCCAACTGCCGGAAGAGCCCCGCGCGATCGGGGACCTCGTGGACCATCCAGAAGGCCAGGGCGAAATCGACCTTAGTGGTCACACCAAGATTATCGTCTGTACAGCGGTGAGTCCGGATGCGATCTGCAACACCCGCTCGCGCGGCACGTTTCTCAACGACATCGAGCATCTCCTGCTGGAGGTCCACGGCGATAACGAGGCCATCGCTCCCGACCAGACGCGCCATGCCGATGGAGAAAAACCCCATGCCACAGCCAACATCGAGTACAGTCATTCCAGGTGTTACATAGGGCTGGAGCATCTTCCTCGGATTGTGCAACAAACCCCTCAGGACATTGTCGAACAGATAGGCGTTCCGCCAGGGACAAGCGCGGTGTTTCAAGGATATGCTCCTTCCGCAGCCAGGCATGTCGAGGAAGACCCAGTCAGGGCTTCTCATCTATTGCTCACTCACGCGCTCCGCTGTGAAGACGCCGCCCGGCTGGCTGATGATCATTGCGCTGGCCGGGTTCCCCTCTTCAAGGGCAAAGCGAATGGTGACCGTCCGGTTACTCTCGAGGACAAACTCCTCGCTGCCGCGCGGCTCGAGTGCCATCGCCGGCTGGCCACCCACCTGAATCTTGAGCACACTGCCGCGCAAACTGATCGTGATGATCTGTCCGGGGACCTCGTAATCACCAACCAGTTGCTGCAGGAAGGAGGGATCCTTCAATCGTTTGTCAGGCAAACGCTCGAAGACAATCGGGTCAACCCTCTGTTCCAGTGCCATCGAAAGGCGGCTCAGATTCCCGTCGGCATCAGCTACGAAGACCGCCCGCAGATCCTCGGGGATGACTTCCTCGTCACTCTCGGCAACGGAGAAGACATCATAGTGCCAGTGCTCGAGCGGCATGTGCATGCCATTGAGGATCATCTCAAGCCCTTTGCCCTCCTTGCGGATCTCGACTATGCCGTAACCGGGGTGTTCGTATTCCCCGACAAACGCCTGCAGCGGGCGGCTCGGTTTGGTCTTCTTCTTGCGGAAGAGATCCTTCTGCTCCTCTCCTTCCATGACAAACGCCTTTGCCTGATCCCGCTTCTCGGCCGCCTCAGCAATCCAGTCCCGCGGCTCCAGCTCCAAGACTCGATCGGCGATTGTCTTGGTCAGGGGACCAATGAGTCCATCCACGTTCTTGTTGGTGAGTGTCACGATGCCCACTCCATCATTGGGAAAAAGCGTCACTAGGGCTGAGAACCCGTCGATGTTGCCGCCATGTTGAACCCGGTAGTGCCCCCGCCAGGTGCTGGTCATCCACCCCAGGGCATAGCTCATCGGCGAATCCTCCGGTGCATCGGGAGTGACGGGCATGACCATTTGGGGTGTGTGTAGTTCCTTGATCGTCGAAGCGGGAAGCAGCTGCCGATCCCCAAAGCGACCATTGCCCAGATTGACGATCAGCCAGTTGGTCATCTCCTCTGCGCAGGAGTTGATCGACCCCGCCGGCCCCATCATGGTAATCGGCCGAAAGGCAATCTCACGCAGTTCGTCATCCTTTTCCAAATATGGGAGCGCAAAGTCATCCACTGCTTGGGAGACCTCCACTGAGAAGTTGCTTCTCTCCATACCGAGTGGCATGAACACTCGCTCGCGCACCGCTTCCTCCCAGCTCTTGCCGGTCAGCTGTTCGATCAGGTACCCGGCAGTGAGGTACATCAGATTGTTATACTGCCACCGCTCGCGCAGGTCATAGTTGGGTTGTAGGTATCGCAGACGCCGAACGACCTCCGCGCGGCTCATGGTCTCGTTGTTGTACCAGACCAGATCATGGCGCGGGAGTCCCGCGCGGTGAGTGACCAGGTCGCGCGGGGTGATATGGGCTGTGGCGTATTCATCATACATCTGGAAGCCGGGAAGATATTCAGCCACCGGCCGGTCCCAGTCCAGGAGCCCTTCATCCACAAGAGTGGCCATGGTAAAGGCTGTGAAGGCTTTCGTGCACGAACCGATGGCGAAGAGCGTGCGCGCAGTAACGGTCAGCTTGTCCGTGCGGTTCCGGTGGCCGTAACCACGGGAGAGAACAGCTTGGCCGTCGGCTACTACCCCGACAGCCAGACCCGGAGTCTGCCAATCATCCAGCGCGGCGGCGATGATTGCCTCGAGATCCTCGAGCGCCGCCCGGGCCTGGGTGGCCGGATCAACAATCCGCGTACCGTTCTCATTCAGCGTACCGTTGAAGGTCGGATCGCCGGGGATTCCAGAAATGGTAAAACCAATGCGGTCAGCGGAGAACTCAAGATCTTTCAGTGGCAAATCCTGAGCGCCCTGCGCCGGAATGGAGATATCTCCAATCCAACCTCCGGCCTCGTGGCTCAAGTCGATATCGATTTCGAGTTGCTGTCCCGGAAGCTCGATAGCACCTTCGCAATGGCCCGCAAGGCTGGACCGCGCTCCGGCAAGGGCCATTGTCGGGGCAAAGCTGGCTCCACCCAGGAACACGGCCAGCGTTATGGCAGTCAATCCAACGATTAGCGCTACGGCAACCAATCTGGCGATTGTGGATCTTCCCGCAATTGGCGGCATCCGTACTTTCCCTCCCTATATGTGGGACTCGCCGCGCCTGAACGCAGGCTTCCACGAGGGCACTGTTTTCTTCCACCCGGATTCCCGGCGGCACGCCACCCCGAGTTCTCAATCATCCGAAACCCACTATACTAGGTTCATTGATTCAAAACCCACCATATTAGGATCATTCATTCAAAAACCACTATACTAGGTATAGTCCAGAGCACGGGAGGCGAGCTATGAGGCATCTCGTTTACCTGCTGATGTGCATTGTGCCACTCCTCCTAGCGGAGTTCGCGCATTCCAATCCTCTCCCGCCAAGTGAAATCCCTGCCCTTGAGAGGGCGTTGCGCGTAGTCGTTCAAACGCGCGGCCGAAAAATGGGGCCCGAGCTTATTTATCAGCTCAGTAAGCACGGATTCAGGATTGTCCCAAATGAAACCCTCACATTTGTCCGCAGGCATATGCCAGTGCTCGAACCCTACATAATTGCCTCTCAGCGCATCACAGATCGACTGCACCCTAGCCTACATAGAGCCTGTCCCATAGCCGCCTAAACAGTTATTCTCAACAAGTTACAGAAACCGCAAAAGGGGCAAAACAGCCGGATTCCGGTGTCTTGCCCCAAAATGGTGTGTTATGACCTTACTGTGTGA
>JAGMDA010000529.1 GCA_023128935.1 Candidatus Eiseniibacteriota bacterium
CTGTGGGGCAATTGCGGAATCGCTGGAGGTGAGTGGCGCTGACTATCCCGCAGATCAGGTGGCCGGCTGCGTCGTAGATGTTCAGGGTCGCAGGCGAACGCTGCGCTCCAGTGGGAATCATGTACGCAATCCCAGTGGATTGCGCTCCTCGATGCTCAGAACAAGGGGGGCGTGGTCAGAGGGGGCCTCTGCGCCACAGAGATCCTGCACCGTGCGCGCTGCATTCGGCCTGCTCGGCGAGATGTCTCCCCACCCGATGAACCAGTCCAGGCGCAGGGGAATCCCGCGCGCATCAGGAAGCAGGATGCGCCTGAGTAGATCCTGCAGGGCTCCGGGCAAAACTGAACCCTCTTCGATGGTCTCCAAGGGCGCCCAGGCGGTGTGACACTGATCGTTCAGATGCCCCCAGGCGTAGCCCTCCCGGCGAAGGAGGTCGAAGAGCGGCTCGCGCATGCCGCGCCAGGGTTCCATCAGCTGGCGGCGCAGGAGAGGGCGAGGCGTGATCAGCAGGCGCAGGAATCCCCGTAGGCTGTGTGTAAGACGGCCCCGCGGGAAGGTGTGTGTGTTCAAGTCCCCCGAGAGCAGGATGCGCCGCACGGGACGGCCCGCCTGGGCGGTCGAGCGCAGGCCAGCAATCGCGTTCAGAAGGGCCTGCAGTTGATCAGCTCGTCGCGCGGGCGTGCTGCGGACCTCCAGGTGCGCGGTTCCGACGACCAACCCCGCAGGCAAGCGCAGCAGCAATGCGGTCCGAGTTCCGTAGCGTTTCTCTGAGAACCCGAAGTAGTCAAAGACCTCGGGCAGTGGTGCCGAGAGCACCTCAACCGGCGGCTCCCGCGAAAGCACAGCTACGCCGTGAAGGCCGATCTCGTTCTGCTCGCTCGCCGCCTGGTCCGTGCCTGGACCCTTGGTGAGTTCCAGGTAGCTGGGGACGAAGGTCCAGTACAGACCGAGGCGCTCAGCCAGCTCGGCTGCGACATGGCGGTTCGCCGAGCGCGCCATTCCCACATCCACTTCGTTGAGTAACAAGACGTCGGGTTCGCGCAGCGCCGGGTGCTCCGTAAGCGCTTGGACGATCCCCTCAAATGATATCCCCTTGAGGATGTTCCAATGGACAATCCGCAGTGGCCGACTCTCCGGGAAGCCAGGGTCTTCCGCGCTCAGGTGCACGCCAAGCCCACACGCACCAGAGTCGGGGATCTCCTGAGACAGGTCCTCCCCAAAACCAGAGCGGCCCCCACAGGGGCCGCCAGCTTGGATCACGGTCAGGAAGCGCTGGAGTGCTTCCTCCTCCGCCCGCCAGAAGGACGAACCGTACAGATCGGCCAGAGTGGGAAAGCGGCGCAATTCGGCGACAACCCGGCGAAGCCAATCATGTCGCTGCCGCCCCCAGAGCCAATCCGCCAATGCCTGACCCTGCACGATCTCCGTCAAGGTGCGGTTCCTCTCCCCGCCGGGTTCCCTACGCAGGCTAGATAAGGAGCCATTCCTCTCCCCGCAGGCATAATCCCGTGCCCGCGGGAAACCAGCCGGTCTCAGGCGTGTGTCCTATCCGTGCCGCCGCGGGCTCCGGCACCTTTACGCATGGCCCGTTGATCTTCTAGCGCACGGGCGAGCACCTCCTTGAGCGTAAGCGCCTGCACGCGATCCAGCGCTGATAAAATAAGGCCATCGCGAAACTCACTCCTCAGGGTCAGGGCGCGCTCCTCGCACAGCCGATCGGCCTTGTTCAGCACGAGGCATCGAGCGACGGGCCGCCCCGCCATCAGTTCCTCGATGACCTCGTCCACTGTATGCATCTGCTCTCGGAAGGATGGGTGCGAGGCATCAACTACATGCACGAGCAAATCGGACTCGCGCACCTCCCCCAGCGTTGCCCTGAAGGAGGCCACCAGGTGATGAGGCAGCTTGCGGATGAAGCCGACTGTATCGGACAGCAGGATGACCTCACCTGCCTCGAGCGCCAGCCGGCGGGTGGTCGTATCGAGGGTGGCGAAGAGCTTGTCCTCCTCCAGAACGCCCGCGCGGGTGAGTGCGTTGAACAGGGTTGACTTGCCGGCGTTCGTGTAGCCCACCACGGATGCGCGAAACATCCGCCTTCGCCGCCGGCTCTGGGTCGCGCGTTCCCGCTCGACAGCCCCCAGCTTGCGTTTGAGCATGCTGATCCGTTGGCGCACGCGCCGGCGATCCACCTCCAGCTGTGTCTCCCCAGGTCCCCGGGTCCCAATGCCGCCCCCAAGGCGGGAGAGGTGCACCCACATGCGGGTCAGTCGCGGAAGCAGGTATTGTAGCTGCGCCAGTTCGACCTGCACCTGAGCCTCACGCGAGCGGGCCCGGCGGGAGAAGATGTCCAGGATCAGCTCCGTGCGGTCGATGATCTTGCACTCGAGGGCCTTCTCCAAATTCCGCGCCTGGGCAGGGGATAGGTCCTCGTCGAAGATCACGAGGTCTGCTTCGTGTTCCTTGATCCGCTCCCCGAGTTGTGCGAGCTTGCCTTTGCTCAAGAAGGTGGCCGGATGGATCAGCCCGCGGCGCTGAAGTATGCACTCGAGAATCCTGCCGCCGGCCGTCTGGGCCAGGAGAGCGAGCTCCTCGAGGCTGGGGTTCCTGAGATCCTCCGGCAGGGCGCTGGATGTTGCCGCCTGTCTACCGCTGCCCAGCTTGCCGCCGTCCTTCATCAAGCCAACTAGGATGGCCCGTTCGGGCCTGCAATGGGTCTCAATCGCCACGCCTTTTCCAGCCCTCCTTGCACTAGACTCCCGAATCGTTGCGGGTGACTGGACGACCGCTCCCGGCACGCTTGCCTCCAGTCACGGGTCTTGCAGCCCCCACGGATACATCATAGCAGAAATTTCCCCCGCTGCGGTCCAGTCACGCCGGCGCACTACCCGCGTCTTAAGCCCCTTGACCTGGGCTTGCGTTGGTGGTTTAGGATTTTTCACCCCATGACGAATCATGAACCTGGGGAGGGCATCGCATGTCATGGGCTGGATGAGATCCAGTCGCGCCAGCGCATATGGGGCCGGCGGGGGCGTCCCAGCAACAGATCCACAGGAGGCATTCAGACGATGGCTGCTTACGACGACCTGCGCCAGTTGATCCGCCGTCATAAGATTGAGATGGTGGACCTGAAGTTCGGCGACCTGTTTGGCCGCTGGCATCACGTTACGCTCCCAGTCGGCGCCTTTGACAAAACAACGCTGGCACGGGGCATAGGCATTGACGGATCCAGCGTCGCCGGTTTCAAGCGCAAGGAAGCCGGGGATATGGTTGTGATCCCAGACCCGGGAACGGCACTCTTGGACCCGTTCTGGAAAGTGCCCGCCCTCAGCCTGATCTGCCAGGTTGCGGAAGCGGACACGCGGGAGTGGTTCGCCCGGGACCCGCGGATCATCGCCCAAAGGGCAACGGCCTACATGCGCAAGCTGGGGATCGCAACCGAGAGTCTCTGGCTACCGGAACTCGAGTTCTACGTCTTCAACCAGGTCTCGTATGGCAGCGAGATCAATACCTCGTTCTACTTGATCGACTCCGAAGAGGCGGACTGGAACACCGCCTCCCGCGACGAGGGCCAGCTCGGACACAACATACCGCACAGGGGCGGCTACCACGCGATCCCACCTCTGGACACTCTCTATGAGTTGCGCGCGGAGATGGCACGCGTCATTGAGCAGGCAGGGATGCCTGTGCGCTATCACCATCACGAAGTGGGAGGGCCCGGTCAATGTGAGATCGAGCTGACCAGGCAGCCGCTGCTCCAGTCTGCCGACGCAACCATGTGGGCCAAGTACGCTGTCAAGAATGTCGCCGTGCGCAGTGGCCGCAGCGCCACATTCATGCCCAAGCCGCTCTACGATGAGGCCGGCTCGGGCATGCACTTCCATCAGAATCTGGTTCGAGGGCGGAGGAATCTCTTCTATGACCGCACCGGCCCACAGAATCTGAGCGAGACTGCCCTCCACTACATCGGTGGTCTGCTCAAACACGGTCGCGCACTGCTCGCGCTGACCGATCCGAGCACAAACTCCTACAAGCGACTGGTGCCCGGCTTCGAGGCCCCCACCTTCCTGTTCTACGGCGTCGCCAACAGAAGCGCTGCCATCCGGGTGCCCAAATATGCCAACCGCCCATCTGAGCAGCGCATCGAGTTCCGTCCGCCCGATGGCACCTGCAATGTCTACTTGGCAATGGCGGCCATGCTGATGGCCGGGCTCGACGGAATCCGCAAGGGGATCGACCCGCGCAAACTCGGTATGGGCCCGATAGAGGACGATGTCTGCCGGCTCTCCGAGAGGAAGCTAGCGAGAATCCTACCCGTCCCAGCCTCCCTGCATGAGGCGCTGCAAGCTCTCGACAAGGATCATCACTTCCTCACCGAGGGAGGCGTCTTCCCGAAGGATTTCCTTGAAACCTGGATGGAGCAGAAACTGGAGCGGGAGGTCAACGAGGTGAGGAACCGGCCGCATCCGTATGAGATGACGCTCTATTACGACCTCTGATCGCAAGCTGGTGGTCTGAAAATCGGTGCTTGCGCCTGGAGCGAAATCCACCCAGGGGATCCAAGAACCGCCTCGGGGATGCAGAAGCCGCCCAGGGGATCCAGAAACCGCCCCGGTCCTGCAAGGGAACCGGAGCGGTTCGTTGATCAGGTGTCGCTCGGACGCGCCGGAAACCGCTTCCCAGCGCCGACTCGATCCTAGTACATGCCGTCCATGCCGCCCATGCCACCGCCGCCACCGCCAGGAGGAGCGGGCTTCTCCTTCTCGGGGATCTCGCTGACCATCGCCTCGGTGGTGATCATCAGGCTGGCAATCGAGGCCGCATTCTGCAGCGCAGTGCGGGTGACCTTCTTGGGATCGATGATCCCGGCCTGGAACATGTCGACGTACTCGTCACGCTCCACATCGTAGCCGAAGCTCTTCTTGGGGTTCTTGCGAACCTCCTGGGTAACCAGACTACCCTCGATGCCCGCGTTGTCTACCAGGATACGCAGCGGCATTTCCAGCGCCCGCTTGACGACGTTGACCCCCACCTGGATGTCGCCGCCTTCATCAAGCTTCTCTAGAGCAGGGATGCAGCGCAGCAGCGCCACGCCTCCGCCAGCCACGACGCCTTCCTCAACGGCTGCGCGCGTGGCGTGCAGGGCATCCTCCACGCGGGCCTTCTTCTCCTTCATCTCCATCTCGGTCGCCGCACCGACATTGATCACAGCCACGCCACCGGAGAGCTTCGCCCGGCGCTCCTGCAGCTTCTCGCGATCGTAATCGGATGTGGTCTCCTCGATCTGGCGGCCAAGCTGCTCGATGCGAGCCTTGATGTCGATCTGCTTGCCGGCACCCTGGATGATGGTCGTGTTGTCCTTGTCGATCTTGATCGTCTTGACCTTACCCAATTCCTTGAGCTGTACGCTCTCCAGCTTGCGGCCCTGCTCTTCGGAAATCACCTGACCACCGGTCAGGACCGCAATGTCCTCAAGCATGGCCTTGCGGCGATCGCCGAAACCAGGAGCCTTGACCGCACAGCAATGCAATGTGCCGCGCAGGCGGTTGACCACTAGGGTGGCAAGCGCCTCGCCTTCGACATCCTCGGCAATGATCAGGATCGGCTTGCCCTGTTGGCTCGTCTGCTCGAGGATGGGCAGGAGGTCCTTGAGGCTTGAGATCTTCTTGTCGTGCAGTAGGACCAACGCATCCTCAAGGGTCACTTCCATACTGTCCTTGTCGGTGATGAAGTAAGGTGAGAGATAGCCATTGTCGAACTGCATCCCCTCGACGACTTCGAGGAATGTATCGGTCGACTTGGCCTCCTCCACTGTAATCGTGCCCTCTTTGCCGACCTTGTCCATGGCTTCAGCAATGATCTTGCCGATCGTCTCATCGCCGTTGGCGGAGATCGAGGCGATCTGCTCGATCTGCGCGGTATCACTGACCTTCTTGGACAACTTCTCGAGCTCAGCGACAACCGTCGTCACCGCCTTCTCGACACCCCGCTTGATGTGCATCGGGTTACAACCCGCCGTCACATTGCGCAAGCCCTCGCGGAAGATCGACTCGGCCAGCAGGGTTGCCGTGGTGGTACCGTCACCGGCCACATCCGAGGTCTTGGAGGCAACTTCCCGCACCATCTGGGCGCCCATGTTGTGCCAAGGATCTTCCAGACTGATCTCCTTGGCCACCGTGACCCCATCCTTTGTGATTGTGGGGGAACCCCACTTCTTCTCGAGAACCACATTCCGCCCCCGAGGGCCGAGAGTGATCTTGACGGCCCGGCTCAGCAACTCGACGCCCTCAAGGATCGATCGACGGGCTTCCTCTTGGAAAAGCAGCTGCTTTGCAGCCATAATTCACCTCCTGGCGGGAATTCCTTGCCCGCGAGTTGGAAAGACCTACTCGATCACGCCCAGGACATCATCCTCGCGCATGATAATGTACTCATCACCTTCGATCTTGACTTCAGTACCCGTGTACTTGCTGATCAGAACCCGGTCGCCGATCTTGACCTCCAGATTCCTACGGGTCCCATCGTCATTGATGTGTCCCGGTCCCGCAGCGACGATCTTGCCCTCCATGGGCTTCTCCTTGGCGGTGTCAGGAATGATGATACCGCCCTTGGAGCGCTGCTCCGCAGTTTCGTCCAACCTCTGGACAAGGATGCGATCTCCGAGGGGACGAATCTTCGTCTTCGTCTTCGTCTTCATCTAACTAGTCCTCCCCTAGTCCACTTCGATCCCACCGGCTCCTTTGCGGTCTCTCCGGACCCACCGGAACCGGTCAACGCCAACCCTCCCGTGGCACTCGGACCCACGTGAGGCACGGCGGTTCCACCAACGCGATTATAATGCTAGATTCATGCCAAAGTGGCATCATCAATGCATCTCTGTGAATCGCAATCGATTACAGAATCATGCTTTCCCCGTCTCGGGGACCGACCCACACTAAACTGCCATAATGACCT
>JAGMDA010000053.1 GCA_023128935.1 Candidatus Eiseniibacteriota bacterium
CGCGGGTCTTGCGAGGGCGGCGGTTCCTGCAGAGAACCGCGCCCTCGCTTGGCATTGCAGTTCGGATGCTTGACCGAGCTTGGGGGTGGATCATAGGGTGAGTTGAATTGCATAGCACAACGATCGCAGGACCCGGTGGATGAATGGCGCTGCTCGTTGCCGGCGGGATTTTCTGAGGGGGGATTGGTTTGGGCGCGGGAGATCGAAGCATCATCGGGTCGTCGGCGGTTCGTCTTGATGGTTGGGAGAAGGTTTCCGGCAAGTCCCTGTATGTTGATGATCTGCGCATCCCCGGCATGTGGTTTGGCGGCACTGCGCGATCGCCTGTGGCCCATGGATACATCAAGGCGATCCATCGCGATCCTGCCTTCGACTGGTCCCAAGTGGTCGTTGTGACCGCAGCGGATCTCCCGGGACCAAATGCGGTGAGGATGATTCGGGATGATCACCCGATCCTTGCAGCCGATGAGGTTTGCTTTGTTTCCGAGCCGGTTGCCATTATTGCAGCTCCGGATCGTGACACGCTGATCAAAGCCATTGACGCGCTGAGCGTGGAGATCGAGGAGCACTCTCCGATCCTCACCATGGAGGATTCCCTACGGGCTGAGGGAATCGTCTGGGGCGATGACAACATCTTTGCCGAGTACAGGATTCATTCTGGAGATCCAGCTGCGGGTTTTAGATCTGCTGATCTGATCGTGGAAGGGACCTACCGGACCGGGCATCAGGAACATCTCTACCTGGAACCGAATGGGGTCATTGCCATCCCGCGCAGCGATGGAGGGATTGAACTGCTCGGCTCGATGCAATGCCCTTACTACGTCCACGCGGCTCTGGCCCATGGGCTTGGTCTCGAGTCCACGAGGATCGTGGTCAAGCAGACGACAACTGGTGGGGCTTTTGGTGGAAAGGAGGATTTCCCCTCGGTCCTGGCCTTGCACGCTTCCTTGCTTGCCCAGCGCGCCGGATGTGCGGTCAAGATGGTCCATGAGAGAACCGAGGACATCCGGTCTACAACCAAGAGACATCCCTCTCGGATACACCACCGTACCGGCGTCATGCGCGATGGTAAGTTGGTGGCTTCTGAGATTGATCTACTGCTCGACGGAGGCGCTTACACAACCCTGAGTCCTGTCGTTCTGTCGCGAGCGACACTGCACGCAACCGGTGCCTACTACATCCCGAACGTCTCCATCCGTGGCCGCGTGGTTGCCACCCATACGCCGCCCAACGGCGCCTTTCGCGGATTCGGTGCGCCCCAAAGTCTCTTTGCAGTAGAGAGACACGTCGACAGGATTGCGCGCGAACTAGGTATCGATCCGCTTGATATCAGGCGCAGAAACATGCTCAGAGATGGTGACCAATTTCCTTTCGGGCAGGTGTTGAAGGAGGGCGTTGGTGCATCCCTCGTCCTTGAGCAAGCGATTGCCCTCTCGGAGTACAAAGAGAAGAAAGCATCCAAGGCGTGGCGATGCGGACCGGATCCCCACCGTGCGGGAGAGAAGGCCGAGCAGGCTGAGAAAGCGTCTGGGGCGCAGCCGTCCGCGCAGCGAACCTCGAGTGCGGTGAGGTCCGTGAGAAAGGGAGTTGGCCTTTCCCTGTATCTCCATGGCGGGGGTTTCACAGGGGCGGGTGAGGAGAGGATTTCCGCAAAGGCACAAGTGCGGTTTGTCTCAGAAGCTCAGGTCGAGGGAAGCTTCATCGGGAGTAGCCAGGTTGAGAGGGCCTCCGTCGCGGATGACCAGATCGAACGAGGCCAATCCCGGCAGGGTCATATAGAGGTCCTAGTCAGCAACGTCGAGATGGGCCAGGGGGCCTCGACTGTGCTCCCCATGATTGCTGCTCAAGCGCTCGGGTTGCCGCTCGAGCTATTCAGCCACCCCCATCCGGACACCTCCCGAGTGCCCGACAGCGGTCCGACGGTTGCTTCGCGCACTACCATGATGGTCGGTCGTATAGTGATCGATGCCTGCAGCGACATGGTGGCGAAACTGAAAGCGGCACTGGCACAATGGCATGAGGTCCGGCCGGAGGAAGTTGAACTTGCGAACGGGCGGTTTGTAGCTTGCGGGGAGGAGTTGGGTTCCTTCACATCCTGTGCCTCCAGGTTCTCAAGGGAGATGGGACCTCTCTTGGGTGAGGCCACCTACGTGCCTCCTGCGGGTCTCCGGTGGGACGAGGAAACCTACCGCGGTGATGCGTACAAGGCCTATTCATGGGGCGCCCATGTAGTCGAGGTTGAGGTTGATATGGAAACCCTCGAGGTCAGACCCGTGAAGGTGACAGCGGTTGTCGAGATCGGGCGTGCGATCAACCCTGTCCTGGCCGTTGGGCAGGTGGACGGAGGAACTCTGCAGGCCCTTGGCTGGGGGGGCATGGAGGAGATCAAACTCGAAGGTGGAAGGTATCTTAACGACCGGGTGACGACTTATATCATCCCAACCGCTCTGGATGCGCCCGACATTGAGGTGAAGATCGTCGAGCTTCCCTATGAACGAGGTCCCTATGGAGCCAAGGGCCTTGGAGAGCTTCCTATGAACGGTGGAGCTCCGGCTCTTGTCTCCGCCATCGAGGATGCGACAGGCCTCTCTGCAAGCGCGATCCCCGTTACACCCGAAAGGCTTATGGCCCTAATGGACGAAGGGTCCGAAATCCGCAAGTCCAAGGCAGGGGCGTCCAATCCGTACTTGGCTGCAGGTGACGCTGATTGCGGTGCGGTCGAAGACGCCGGGGAAACTCCATGAGACTCACTTTCACAGTCAATGGCCAAGCCAGATACCTCGATGTGCCTCCCCTGAGAAGGCTGTTGGATATGCTCCGAGAAGACTTGGAGCTGACAGGAACGAAGGAGGGGTGCGGCGAAGGGGAGTGTGGTGCTTGCGCTGTGCATCTCGATGGCCGGTTGGTCAACGCATGCCTTGTGCCGGCCCTTCAACTTCACGGAAGGAATGTTGTCACCATCGATGGGCTCGGCACCGAAGAGGTTCCAGATCCGCTCCAAAGCGCCTTTCTGGAAGAGGGTGCCGTGCAGTGCGGCTTCTGCACCCCTGGCATGGTCATGGCCTCGCGGTTCCTGTTGGATCACTGCCCGAATCCCAACCGGCAGGAAATCCGCCGCGGGCTGGCAGGCAATCTCTGCCGCTGCACGGGCTACGAGAAGATCATCCGGGCCGTCGAGAAAGTGGCTGCCAAGCGTTCTGTATCTGGCACTGCCACGCGCGCGAGCGGCTCTGCTGGGGATCGCATCGAGGCTAGGGAGGGCGGTGGAGAGATCGACAGCGCGATGGAGGATCCCGCAGTCGCGCGAGCAGCCACGCAGCATCGCTGCAATGATCCGCTAGAGGTTTTCTCGCCTACGACACTACGGGAAGCTCTCGACATTCTCCGCGAGGGCGGCGAGGAGATCACAATAGTTGCGGGCGCCACTGATCTTCTGACGAATCTAAAGCTTGGACTCGTGACTCCCCGTGCACTGATGGACGTGACCGGTATCAAGGAGCTAGTTGGGATCCGCGTGAATGACGGGATGATTCGGATAGGTGCTTGTACAACCTTTGCTGAAATCGCATCCGACTCCACAGTGATAGATCGCCTTCCCTGCCTGGCCCAGGCGGCTTCGATGATTGGTGCCGTGGCTATCCAGAATCGCGCCACTCTGGGGGGGAACCTCATCTCAGCCTCACCTGCCGCTGATGCCCCCCCGGTGCTCATGGCGCTCGATGCGACGGCCATTCTCGCCAGTGCGTCCGGCAAAAGGGAAGTTGACGTGTCATCGTTCTTCGTGGATTACCGCAGGACTGTGCGGCGACCTGACGAGCTTCTGCTTGGAGTGCGTATTGGTTTGCCCTCGGACGGAACGCGGCAGGCATTCTTCAAAGTTGGCACTCGCCGGGCGCAGGCCATCTCCAAGCTCTGTGTAGCCTGCCGGGCGCACCTGCGAGAGAATGGCATATTGAGTGACGTGCGCATTGCAGCCGGGAGTGTTGCACCCGTTGCGATCCTGCTGGAGCAGGTGCGGGCTTACCTGGAAGGGAGAAGGCTCACGCGCAGCTCGGTTGCTGAAGTTGCCCGAGAAGCAGGGCAGATCGCCTCGCGCGAGGTTCAGCCGATTGATGATGTGAGGTCTTCCGAGAGGTACAGGCGCGTGGTCACAGGAAGGCTGGTTTCACGCTTCTTGCGGGAGATCATTGCACGTCCTTGAGCAAGACGCGCCCCCGCGTGCCTTCCGTGGTCGGCAGGGACTCGGGCAGTGAAGGGAAAATCCATGACCTATCCGATTGGCGCAGTGATCCTGGCCGCTGGTGCTGGCCGGAGATTCGGTGGCCCCAAGGCGCTCGCTCGCGTCGGCGAGGAGAGTTGGTTGAGCGCGGCCGCTGGCAAGATCCAGGAGGCCGGATTTGGTTGGATCTCGATTGTGTTGGGTGTCGATGCGGAGAAGGTTAGAGCTGACTCTTCAGTGGGGGCCGTTTCCCACGGCAACAGCGCTGGGGGCGCTACAATCTCCTGGGTCCTCAATGCGCGATGGAGCGCGGGTCGTACAGGGAGCATAGCGTGCGGGCTTTCCGATCTGCCCTCTTGGTCCCGAGGGGCCATCATCCATCAGGTGGATTTTCCCTTTGTCAAAGCGTTGACTTTTCGCGCTCTCGCCGAAGCCTTCGAAGCCGATGCGGGGGCTGAAGGGGCGATTTTTCTGCCGTTGGAAAGTGGTCGGCGGGGGCATCCGATCCTAGTGGGGAGAGACGTCTGGCCTGAGATTCTGGAGATGGGACCAGACGATCCGCTCCGCAATGTGATCCACAAAGTCCGTGCGCGGATAAGGGAGGTAGCGGTGAGCGATTCGGGGATCCACGGGAACATCAACAGAGCTACAGATGCCCGGATTGGGGAATGAGACTGCTCTCGAGGAAGCGCCGGGACCGTAGTCCCGGGGTGAGGAGGAAGCGATGATCGCCCAAATCCTGAAGTCCGCACTCAAGGCTGTTCAAGTGGGGGAGAGCTTCGCAATCGCAACAGTGATCAGAGCAGAGGGATCCTCGCCTGGCAAGCCTGGCCACAAGATGATCATCTATGCCGACGGGCGGCAGGAGGGAACTGCGGGGGGCGGGCAGCTTGAGCTGCGGGTGAAGCAGGAAGCCCTGGAGATGATCCGCCGGGGCTGCGGGGGTGTGCTTAATTACTCGTTCGATCCTGACGCCCCAAATTCGATGGGCATGACGTGCGGTGGCAGCGTCACGATCGCTGTGGAAGTTGTCCTGCCGAGGATGAGGATCCTGCTCTGCGGTGCGGGACACGTTGCCCAGGCCCTTGCCCGGCAATTTTCGATGCTGGGATTCGGTCACAGCGTTGTGGACGCGCGAGAGGAATTGGCCTTGGCCGAGCGCTTTCCGGATGCCGCGGAGATCGTCCAGGAGGCGCCCCCGCGCTACATCGAGCGAACCGGATTGGGCCGCTATTCACACGTAGTGGTCCTGACACACGAGCATGCCTTGGATCGCGAGACGCTGCTGGCTGTCTCCAGGGTGGATTTTGATGGATACATCGGAATGATCGGGAGTGTGCGCAAGTGGGAGACGACGATGAAGGCCCTACGAGAGGCGGGTGTGCAGCAGGCGTGGATCGACAGCGTTCACTGCCCCATCGGTCTGGAGATAGGTGCGCACACGCCGGCCGAGATCGCAGTCTCGATTGTGGCGGAGATCCTCAGGGAAGCGCACGCTCAGCACTGAATCAGTCCGATTGTACCAGCCTTGGTTGGTCCGGATCATTGGCGGAGCAACTTGGTGGGACGGGGAACACGCTAGGGGGGAAGATGAAGATCATCGGGGAGATCAACGAAGGTGTCCTGGAAAAGACTATCGCGAGATGCCGGGGGCGCAGGATCATCATCCCTACCTTCGCCCAGCAGATGGATCCAAAGAAGATCCCCGCCCAGATCCTCAAGCGGCTCAAGGGCGTTGGGCTTTGGGACATCGATCCCATCAACCTGTTCAGGATCACGTGGAAGAATGAACCCAAGAGTCAGGGAGGGCTTTTCAACGACGGCAACTGGATTGAATTTCCCTCCGAATTGACGGGAGTTCCTGCCCGGATCGTTGGGTTGATGGGCAAATACTTCCCTACCGGATCGCATAAGGTGGGCGCGGGATTCGGCTGCCTTGTGCCGCGGCTGGTTTCCGGAACGTTCGATCCCACATCCCAGCATGCCGTCTGGCCATCTACAGGGAACTACTGCCGTGGGGGAGCCTTTGACTGTGCGCTGCTCGCTTGCCCGGCTGTGGCCATCCTGCCGGAAGAGATGAGCCAGGAGAGGTTCGAGTGGCTGCGCGAGATCGGCACCGAAGAGATCATTGCCACCCCTGGATGCGAATCGAATGTCAAGGAGATCTACGACAAGTGCTGGGAACTGAAGGCTGAGCGCGGCGATCGCATCGTCATTTTCAATCAGTTCGATGAGTTCGGCAATGCAATCTGGCACTATCACGCTACCGGCTCGATCATCGAGGAGATCTGGACACGCCTCGCGGAGTCTGGGGACCGTTTTACTGGATTCGTAAGCGCCACCGGCTCAGCCGGAACGCTGGCGGCTGGCGACTACCTCAAGACACGCTTCCCCGGGATGATCATAGTCGCGACGGAGGCGCTTCAATGCCCAACGCTACTGCGCTGCGGATTCGGAGGGCACAGGATCGAAGGGATTGGAGACAAGCACGTTCCCTGGATCCACAATGTCCGCAACACCGACATGATCTGTGCGGTGGATGATGAGCAGACCATGCAGCTCCTGCGGCTGTTCAATGAGAAAGAGGGCATCGCCTTCCTCATCCGCCAAGGGGTGTCGACTGACCTGGCTGCGAAGCTTCCCATGCTGGGTATTTCTTCGATCTGCAATCTGATTGCCGCAATCCAGACAGCCAAATACTACGAACTGGGGTCCAGGGATTGGCTCCTTACTCCCCTGACGGATTCGATGGAACTCTATGGATCCAGGGTCAGGCAGATGCGCAAGATGCATGGACCATACACGGCGGCAATGGCGGAGCGTCACTTTGGCCGCTATTTAGAGGGGATCGGCACGGACAACATGAGGGAACTTGGCTACCGGGATCGCAAGACCCTGCACAACTTCAAATACTTCACTTGGGTTGAGCAGCAGGGTCGCTCAGTCGATGAACTGCGGGAGCTTTGGGATCCCGATTTCTGGATTGACGTGCACGGCCAAGTTGAGGAATGGGATGAACTGATCCGTGAATTCAATGAGCGCACCGGGCTCCTGGCTGAGCTGGGTTGCGCATAGGGATCGCGGGACGGATTGCAATCATCTTGCATGAATGCTAGGATTATGTTGGTGGCGTGATTCGATTATCCATTGCTTGACAACACCTCGGAACGGAGGACAGCAAGATGACCAGCAAAATCAGCAACAAGATGGCTCCATGTTTCGTGCTTCTCTGCCTTCTCATTCCGGCACCTGGCTTCTCCGAGTTCGCTGACCCTGCAATCAACGATCAGATTGGGCGCTACTGCGCCCCAGCAGCATTTGTGGAGCACCATGTCCCTATCCTTCCATTTCGTGACACTACTCCACCATCCTTCACCATCAGCCACATTGCCAACGGCGATGTCACAATCCTGGTGAGTTCGGATGAGGACCTGTATTCCGGGTGGGTGGACGAGAAGGAGATTTGGTCCGTAGGCAATTTCGATTACTGGTGGCTGAACACGCGACTGGCCAAAGACCCTGACAACCTCATTTATGCGGCCGTGAAGCTGTACCAGTACTCCGTGCCCAACAGCAATTTTGACATGTATGTCCTCCATAACAATGGAGACGTCCAAGATCAGCATCTGAATTGGAATGGTCCTGGCGGCAATCCCCTGGTCGTCAATGATCCGTCTCCCAACATCTACCTGGGCAAGCCGGTTTTGGACCCTGAGGGAGCCGTCGACAGTAACAACATCACCTACGTTTTCTCGGGAAGCAGCAATATCAACTTCACCAAGATTGCTGCAGACGGCTCCATCCTGGTCAGCGGCCAAACCATTATCACGGGCGCAGGGGCTTGGACGAATGAGATCCGTACCGCGATTGATACCCATAATAGGGTCTACATTGTATGGTCCAACGACATGCACGATATCACCTATTCCTATTCCGATGATGGTGGCGACACTTGGGCCGACGCGACATCCATCTGCTACAATCCTTCCCAGCAACTGAACAAGCCGCAGATCTGCTGTGATGGTAATGACAACGTACACATCATCTGGCAGCACTGGACGGGAGTATCGAACCTTTTGGCCTACATGAAGCTGCGGCCAGACGGCAGCATCTCCATTGATGAGAGCTTCCTGACACAGAGCAACAATCAGGTGTGGTCCCCATACATGGACATTGACGAGGAAGACAACCTACACGTTGTATGGGCTAAAAGCTCTCAGCAGATTAACAACGCCTACTACACCAAGATCAATGGGAATCTGGACGGGGGCGGACAACCGCTGAGCGATGATGAACTGAGTATCATTCAAGAACAGGCGTTCCTGACCAGCCAGCTGGTGCGATACCCCAAGTGTGTTGTTGACGACTATCAGAATATACACACCGTCTTTGAACGGGGCCAGTATGGGTGCAATCATCCCAAAGCAGTCCACCACAAGAAAATGAACTCTATTCCCCTCCTCAGGATTGAGTGCCCGGGCGGATCTGTCATGTTTGTACAGATGACCGGCAGTGGTTCTGAGTGGGAGGGAACCTTCACTCCTCCGGAAACAGGAACCTATATGGTGAAGGTTTCTGGCTCTGACGCGTCGGGCAATACGGGAGTTGGCGACTACGAGTTTGAGTACGGTGCGAGCGGTGTTGAGCAGAATGGAGCGTGGACAGGCCGGGGAATTGCCCTAAGGAGCTACCCCAATCCAGGGACACTAGAGACCTTGGTGAGGTATTACACGGATCGCGCAACGAGCGTCAGCGTGGAAGTCTATGACGCAAGAGGCCAACTCGTCCGGATACTGCTCAAGGGCCGCATACCTGCTGGAGAGCACCGGACTGTCTGGGACGGCAGGGATAACGAGGGCAATTCGGTGGCGAGCGGGACCTATTTCTGCCGCGTAGCAGCCGGGGGAGAAATCACAGCGCAGAGGATAACCATCATCAGATAGTATCAACTGCGCCATCATGATCCTATTGTTACCCATCCAGTGAACCTATCTTCCAGGGTAGAGCGATCTTATGAGCGGAATGCATGGGACTCCGGGGCCCGTCAGCGCCCACCGCCTGTGGTATAGATAGCGGCCGGGACCGCCGATAAGCAGATTGCTGGGGGGGGGCGTGTCCCTCTCCCGGTTGCGCTTAGGGCGTTGTCCGCAATGCGCATTATGGCTACGAAGGCAGGACTCTGTTTGAGTTGCAGCGCTGAGGAGGCCTTCTGCCGAGAGGCCGAGTTGAGTCGCGGAGGAAGTCATGCAAGTACGATCGTTTAAGAACTGGGGCCTTTTCTCTAAGCTAATGAGCATCTCCATTGTTGCCATTGTTCTCATCGGATCCGGGATCGTATTCCAGGTCCTCCCAAGAGCGGGAGAGCGGATACGAGATCAGAAGAGAGATGCCACGAAGAATGTCGTGGACATAGCCTTCTCCCTCATGAATGACTATAGCGAGCGGACGAAGTCGGGTGAACTGACCCTGGAAGAGGCCCAGCGGAGAGCTGTGAAACGGATCAAGGAACTCCGCTATCAAGAGAAGGAGTATTTTTGGATCAATGACCTTGGCCCAAAAATGATCATGCATCCTTATAAACCCGAACTCGATGGCAAGGACCTCACTGCCAGCAAAGACCCTAACGGCAAGCATCTGTTCGTAGAGATGGCGGATGTCTGCAGGAGCAACGGTGCAGGTTTTGTGGACTACATGTGGCCTAAGCCTGGTGCGACAAAGCCCGTGCCCAAGGTGTCGTATGTCAAACTCTTCAAACCATGGGGTTGGATTGTTGGCAGCGGTGTTTATTTGGATGATGTGCAGAGCCAAGTCGCCGGATTGCGACTGAATGCTATTGTTGTTCTTGCTCTGTGTGCGGTTGCAGCACTAAGTATGACATTACTCATAGCGCGCAAGATCACAGCGCCACTTGCAAATGGAATCTCTTTTGCCGAGGCAGTACGCCAAGGTGATTTCACCAAAACACTCGCTATCGATCAGGACGATGAGATAGGGATGTTGGTCAAAGCACTCAACGGGACTATCGCCAGCTTGGGGCAGATGATCAGGGGAGTTGTTTCCAGTGTTGGGATTCTAGCCTCTTCATCTACAGAACTCTCGTCCATTGCGGAGCACATGTCAGCCGGATCAGACGATACAACCCACAGAACGAACAAGGTGTCCACTGCGGTTGATGAGATGAGTTCGAATATGAGATCCGTGGCGGCTGCCACTGAGCAGGCTGCTACGGGTGCACGCACTGTTGCTACGGCCTCGGAGCAGATGAGTGCCACAATCAATGAGATTGCCCAGAGCGCGGAAAGGGGCCGGACAATGGCCGCGAAGGCTGTTTCTGCATCAGCGAGCGCATCTGATAAGGTGGATGAGCTTGGGAGAGCAGCTCAAGAGATAGGAAAGGTGACCGAGGCCATTACGGCAATTTCCGAGCAGACGAATTTGCTGGCTTTGAATGCGACTATTGAAGCCGCCAGTGCCGGAGACGCAGGCAAGGGTTTTGCGGTTGTGGCCAATGAGGTCAAGGAGCTTGCCCGGCAAACAGCAGACGCCACCGGGGAGATAGAGAAGAGAATCCAAGGTATCCAGAAGTCAACGCAAGGGACTGTGGATAAAATCAAGGAGATCTCCGCGGTTATCGACGACGTCAGCGAGATTGTATCCACAATTGCTGCTGCGGTGGAAGAGCAGTCCACGACGACAAAGGAAATCGCAAGTAACATCGTCCAAACCTCGCAGGGGATTCAGGAGATCTCTGAGATGGTGGGGCAGACGTTCAATGCCTCGGAAGGGATCACAAAGGATGTCTCCGAGGCCACAAAGGTTTCCACTGAAATGTCCGCCAGTAGCTCACAGGTCAAACAGAAGGCCGGAGAACTCAGTAAGCTCTCCGATCAACTGAATGAGATGATGGCGAAGTTCAAAGTTGCAAGTTGAGTGCAGACAGCTGTTGGAATTTGAGCGCATTGAGCGTCGCTTCCTGCATGCGCACAGGTAGGCGTGTGGTTCCGCGCAACTGCACGGCGGTTGCTCTAAGGGCCCGCGCCAGCGGACAACCCTTGCGGGTCCCGCTTGAGGTAGCGGCCGGATTTACAACTGCAGAGCGCGCCATTCTCAAGGACAACCTTTCCTCGAAGGAGCACTGTGCGCACCTGACCTGTTGCCTTGAATCCGTCATGGGGAGAGAAATCGGTGTTCATGTGTAGCCCGCTCGGCTGGATCGTCCACTGAGTGTTGGGGTCGAAGAGCACGAGGTCGGCATCCGAGCCTGGTCGGATGCATCCCTTCCGGGGATAGAGCCCCATGATCATTGCTGGGTTTGTGGATGTGAGGTCTACAAGCCGCTCGAGTGTGATTAGCCGTGGCATGACCGCGATCGTGAACAGGAGAGCAAGCCTGGTCTCCACGCCTGGGAGCCCGTTGGGGATTTCCGTGAATGGTGCGCCCGGGCGATCCTTCTGGTTTCTGAGGAACGGGCAGTGGTCTGTGGCGACCACGTCGACATGACCCCGCCCCAGGCCTTTCAGGAGAGCCTCTCTGTGTTCTGGTGCCCGCAGCGGAGGGGCAACCATGAACTGCGCGGCATCGAGCCCTGTATAAACGCTTTCATCCAGGATGAGGTAGTGGGGACAGGTCTCAAGGTAGATCGGCTTTGATGCTCGTTGTCTGCCGGCCACGATTCTCTTGAGCCCACCAGCGGTTGACACATGAACGAAGTAGACAGCGGCATCCACGGCCCGGGCAGCCTCGATAACATCTGAGATGGCCCGGGCTTCTGCCCTTGGCGGCCGGGAACGAGGGTAGTCCCGCGGAGCGATCTGACCGGTTGCCAGAAGCTTCTCCTCGTTTGCCAGGAGAATGCGATCATTCTCGGCGTGAACGAGAACCAGGAGCCCCATGGCATCGCTCATCTTGAGCAAGGTTTTGAGGTGATCCCGGCTGATTGCATGGCCTTCCTTGGAATAGCAGGGAAAGACCTTGAAGCTGATGGCTCCCAACCTCACAACTGCCGCAAGGTCGGCGGCGAGCCGTTCCTCGAAACCGGGACCGAAATCAGTAACATTGACATGCAAGGCATAGTCCGTATGCGCGTGGCCGGCTAGGAGGGACAACTTGTCCCTAAGGCTCTCGGGTAGATTTTGGCCGGCGCGCTGCTCTGTGAAATCGATGATTGTAGTCACCCCGCCGAACAAGGCGGCTGCCGTAGCCGATGCGGGGTCGTCGCTTGAGACGGTTCCTCTCATGGGAAGTGAGGTGTGGACGTGCGGATCGATAAGGCCTGGCAGAACTAGAAGTCCCTTGGCGTCAATCCGGCGGCGACAGGGAACATCGACGTGAGGGGCGATCCGCGCGATTTTCTCTCCGCGAATGGCGATGTCTCCGCGTCCAAGAACAAGGGACGTACCGGAGACGATTTCCCCGCCGGAGATGATGACGTCATACGGCGTCAAATGCTCATCCCGATGCGTGTATTCCATTGGTACCATCGTTACATGAGTGCAGCCATCAAGGCCTTGCAGGTATGCAGCCGGTTCTCCGCTTCGTCATAGACAACCGAACTGGGTCCATCAATGACGTCATCAGTAACCTCAGCCGCCCGATCCGCGGGAAGGCAGTGCATGTACAGCGCCCGAGGATTGGCAAGCTTCATCTTTTCTTCATCGCAGATCCAGGAGGAGTACTTCTCGCCCAAGGCGAGCGACTCCTCAGGCTTCTCGAAGAGATCGATACATCCCCAGCTCTTCGGGTAGACAACATCCGCACCGGCGAAGGCCTCTTCCATGCTTTCTGTGGTAGCGAAGCTCCCGCCACTCTCCTGAGCGTTGCGCCTGGCGATATCGACTTGCGTAGGCATTAGCTTGAACTCAGGCGGATGCGCGAGAACGACATCCATCCCGAAGCGCGTGAGCAGTGTGATAAGCCCTTGTGGGACCGACAGCGGTTTGGCGTAGCTGTGCGTGTAGGCCCAGGAGACAGCAATCCGTTTGCCGCTGAGATCCGGTCCGATCTTCTCCCGCAAGGTCATCAGATCCGCCAGAGTCTGGCAGGGGTGGTCGATATCACATTGCATGTTGATGACAGGTTTGTCAGCCCAGCGGGCCACATCCCGCAGATAGGTGTTTCCTTCTCCTGGGATCTTGTCATGCCGGATCGCGATTCCGTGGCCATAGCGGCTCAAGATGATCCCTGTGTCCTTGGCAGACTCGCCGTGGGCGATCTGGGAGGTCTCTGAGCTGATGAAGTGTGCGTG
>JAGMDA010000530.1 GCA_023128935.1 Candidatus Eiseniibacteriota bacterium
CACAACCAGGTCGAAGAGCCCCAGCATGCTGGCGCCCATGGCCGCGAAGATGACTGCGACAATGACCATCGCGATCGGGCTCTGCATGGCGGCGCCAAAGACCCCGCCGGTTGCAGTGGCTGCCAAGCCCAGCACCGCGTACATGAGGGCGAGCCCAAGGACAAAGATGAGTGACAGGGTGAATCCGTGCATCCTGGACCGGGCCCGTCCTCCCACATAGCTGATCGTGATCGGAATCATGGGGAAGACGCACGGTGTAAGGCTGGCCAATACCCCTCCCAGGAAGATGAGGAGGAAGGCCACGAAGGAGCCGCGGGCGAGGGCGTCCTTGACGCGAGCCTCGAGGCTCATGCCCTCACTGATGGCCGACCCTCCGCCTGGGGACGTTGGGGTGGAGCCGGAACTCGCAATGGAGATGCCGTGGGCCGCGAAGATCTCTGGATGGGAGAGCCGCGGGGCCACACTGGGCTCGAGAACCTCCAGGGTCAGGGCAATCTCGGCCTCATCCGGAGGATAGCAGGCGTAGATCGGACCCTCTGAGCAGCCTTGGTAACCGATGACCACGGTAAAGGTTGCTAGGCCGATCGGGGCATTCTCCTTGACCACAAAGCGGGCCTTGAGAGCTGAGATGCCCTTCAGAACAGCCTCCCCATCCCACGTAGCATTCATTGGTGCATCGAGCGGTCCCAGTTTGATGGGGGCATCCTCCTGAACTGTCACTTCCAGGAAGTCGTTTTTCTGGATGTGGAATTCGTCCGGGATCGTGAGCACAGCCAGCAGCATGCCGCTGCCGCCCTGTGGGAGGGCGGTGTGGGAGAGATAGGCGGCGGACTTGGGCTGTGTATCGAAGTCGGAATTCCCCAACCCAACGTCCCCATGCGCAGCAGGCGCCAGCAGGAGGGAAAGCAAGAGCGCTGCGATTGATAGGCTTGCGGTGCTGGTTCGCAGGGCGAAGGGTGGCGTGAGATTGAGACCGTGCCGGGAGCTGCAATGGCCACGCAAACGGGTGTACCCAGCGCTACCTGGTTCCGATAGTGTCATAGAAGCTCCCAACCTCTGTTCCAGTCTTCCTTCCGCAGCCCTTTGCATCCACACTTGCCCGTTTTCTCACGCCCCTCCAATGGCGGAAGCTGCCCGAAGATACATCGTTCCGGCTGGGGGGTTCCTGGTAATCTCGCTTGCAATCCATAAGGAAATACGAGGATCGATGATAGCACAAACGTGAGTGCTGCTATTGCTCCTGAATCTGGAATTCGCCCAAGCCCCTGCTTGCCTGGCCCGCAGCGAGGAGGGAACCATTGCTCGTCGGTGGAAGTTGAAAGATGCGATGCGCGAGCTTCCTTGGGGAACACTGAAGGCTGCAATGCACCAGCCTCTTGCGGGAAGATTGAAGGCGAGCAACGCGCTGACTTCCTTACGAGGTGACGTAGCGGGCCCCAGCGGGTTACGATGATTGCTTCCGAAGTTCGTAGGAGGAAGGGAGGACTGATGAGTTTGGAGAAGGTCATGGGTCAGCAGCCGGGGCTCGGGGGAGAGCAGGAGGCTGCGGCCGCCGGGGAGCTAGAAAAGGCGCGTGCACGAATCCAGGAGCAGATCCGGCGGATCATCGTGGGGCAAGATCGTGTCATTGAAGAGCTGCTTCTGGCCCTTTTTGCGGATGGTCACTGCCTGCTGGTGGGTGTGCCCGGGCTGGCCAAGACGCTGCTCATTTCCACGCTGGCCCAGATCCTGGATCTCAAGTTCAACAGGATTCAGTTCACTCCGGATCTGATGCCCTCGGATATTACAGGCACCGAGATCCTGGAGGAGAACCGTGCTACCGGTGAGCGCACCTTCAAATTCGTGCATGGTCCGGTCTTTGCGAACCTCGTGCTGGCCGACGAGATCAACCGCACACCGCCCAAGACCCAAGCCGCCCTGCTACAAGCGATGCAGGAGAAAGAGGTGAGCGCAGCGGGGCAGACCCGGCCGCTCGACCTGCCCTTCTTCGTGCTGGCTACACAGAATCCGATTGAACTCGAGGGTACCTACCCGCTGCCCGAAGCCCAGCTGGACCGCTTCATGTTCAATATCTCGGTCGACTATCCCAGCGAGACCGAGGAGGTGAGGATCGTGGACTCCACAACGGGCGCGGTTGTTCCGGAGGTCGAGCGGGTGCTTTCCGCTTCCGACATCGTCCGATTACAGAAGGTGGTCCGCAGCGTGCCGGTCTCCGAGCATGTCGTGCGCTATGCCGTCAAGCTTGCGCGCGCTACGCGGCCGGGTGTCGATGTGCCCGCGTTCATCCGGGATTGGGTGGCGTGGGGAGCTGGCCCGCGGGCTTCTCAGTACATGATCCTTGGCGCAAAGGCGCGCGCCATACTGCAGGGCCGCGCAACTCCCGCATCGGAGGACATACGATCCGTGGCGCGGGCTGTGCTCAGGCATCGCATCGTCACCAACTTCAATGCCGAGGCTGAGGGCGTTAAACCCGACGATATTATTCAGAAGCTGCTCCAAGAGGTGCCCGAGTCTGCCTAGGGGAGGATGAGTGCCGCGCAAGGATGAGAACCGTGCCCTACTGGATCCCTACTTCGTCGGCAAACTGCGCCGCTTGGATCTTGTCGCCCGCCTAGTGGTTGAGGGTTTCATCACGGGGTTACACAGGAGTCCCTACCATGGGTTCAGCGTCGAGTTTGCTGAACATCGCCCCTACATGCCCGGGGATCCGATCCGGGCCGTGGATTGGAAGGTTTACGCCAAGAGCGACCGATACTACATCAAGGAGTTTGAGGAGGAGACCAATCTGCGTAGCCACCTCCTGTTGGATACCAGTTCGTCAATGGCCTACCGGTCGGAGAAGAAGCTGCTGACGAAACTGGAGTATGGGATCTACCTGTCCGCGGCGCTGGCCTACCTCATGATCCGTCAGCAGGATGCCGTGGGTTTGCTGACATTCGACGAGATCGTGCGGCGCTTTGTACCGTCGCGTAGTGTGGGCACCCATCTGCGTGTGATCCTTGGGGAGCTGGAGAGGTTGGCCCACAGCCCCAAGGAGATGGATAGAGGCAGGAGAACCCGGATCGGGCAGAGCCTCCACCACCTGGCTGATCGGTTGACGCGGCGGGGGCTGATGATCCTGGTCTCGGATCTCATGGACCAACCCGAGGAGGTACTGGCCGGTCTCAAGCACTTCCGGCACCGGCAGCATGAGGTAGTGGTCTTTCACGTTTTGGACCCCGCCGAGGTTGCCTTTCCCTTCCAAGAGGAGACCATCTTCGTTGACATGGAGACCGATCAACGCCTGAGCACGATTCCCTGGGAATATGCGCAGGAGTATCGCCGGCAGGTCGAGCATTGGCGCCGCACTTACAGGCGCGTCTGCGCTGAGCACGCCATCGACTATGTGGAAGTTCGCACCGACATGCCCTACGACGTTGCGCTGCTGCGCTACCTCGAGAAAAGGCGGAGACTTCACTAATGGGCCCGCTCACATTCTTGAACGGGGCTTTCCTCGCCGCGCTGGCTGCCGCAGCCCTACCGATCCTGATCCATCTGTTCAGTCGCCGAAAAGCGCGCGAACTGCCCTTCTCACACGTGCGGTTCCTGGACGAGATCACGCGCAAGAAGATCAGCCGCATGCGGCTGCGCCAATGGTTGCTGCTGGTCCTGCGCACTCTGGCGGTTGCGCTGATCGCTCTGGCTCTGAGCCAGCCAGTCTGGCACGGCCCCGGGATGAACAGACAGCGCGGCTCATCGACAGTAGCAATCCTGATCGATGACAGCTTCAGTATGGAGGCGCGGCTGGATCCTGGCAGTCTCTTGCCCATGGAGACCGCGGGCTCGGGGCTTAAGTTCCCTACACGCTTCGAAGAGGCGCGTCAGCGGGCGCTTCAGATCCTTGATCTCCTCGAGGACGGAGACCGCGCGGTCCTCGTCTTTACCGCCGCTCCCTTGCGCGTTCCCTATGAAAGCACCGTGCGAGACCCTGCATTGCTGTGCGACGAACTCGAGCGTGCTCAACCGCGGGCCACGCGGTCGGACCTTGTCGGAGCGCTTGAACGGATCTATCCGATGCTTTCATCGGCGCGGACGCTTAATCGGGAGATCTTTATCATCTCGGATTTTCAGCAGACCCAGATGGAGGAGATCCTTCGCAGCCTTGGCGCGGAGGTGCAAGGGACGGCCGCCCTGCCCGGCTCAGGAGCACCCGATTCCGCTGCACAGGGCGCCGATCAGGCTCCGCACGGCATTCCCCCTGTCATACGTGCGCTCGTGCCGGTGCCGGAGAACACGCGCCTTTACCTGCTCCCCGTGACAGCGCCGTCTGGGCCGAACACAGCCGTGGTCTGGTCCTTTTTCGAGCGGAATCCTGTCGGCCCGGGGGGGCGCTTGACTGTCCGGTTGCACAACTTGGGAGACCTCCCTGTTCAAGAGGCGGTGCTGGAGGTCCTCGAAGGCGATGAGGAACGCCTGCTCGCGGAAGGGTTCGTCAGCATCGATCCTGGGGGAACTGCGCAGACGGTAATTTCGCTCTCGCAAGTTCCGCCCGATGGACTTCTGACGGTGCGCAGTGCGCCGGACCTCCTGGAGCGTGACAATAGATTCCACCTGAGCACGGCTGCTGCAAACCGCTTCCGTATACTGCTCGTAACGGGTGGGCCGCTCAGTGAACCGGAGATCCGTGAAGAAGCAGCCTTCCCGATCCTGGCCCTTGACCCATGGGGGGGAATGGATCTGTTGGATGCCGCGGCAGGAGGCTCGGGTGCCATCGCTCAGGAACAGATGGGGTCTTCGGGATGGATGCGCGAACGAGCCGAAGGACTGCAGCTCTTCGAGGTCGAGACGGTTCCGGAGAGCGATCTGGGTTTGAGCGGTGAATTGAGTGCCGATGCGGTGATACTCCTGAATGTAGGGCGCCTGAGCGAGGCGGCGTCGCAGCTGCTGGAGCGCTATCAGGCCGAGGGCGGAAGCGTCCTAATCGCGCTCGGCGACCGCGTGGACCCGCGCATCTACAATACGCAGATCCTGCGGCGGCTGGGACAGGTGCGCTTGGAGAATGTCATCGGGGATCTCGCAGGTGGAGCCTACTTCTCACTGCGCCCCGCAGTGACCGGCCACGACATCTTCGAGGGGTTTCCCATCTCCCCGGGTGAGATGCTCTCGGGTGCGCGCTTCCGCAAACTTCTGGAAGTGCGTCTGGGGGGCAGCAGCCGCGTGGTCGCGGAGTTCTCGGGTGGGCGACCGGCGCTGGTGGAGGAGCCAGGGTTGCTTCTCTTCACTTCCTCATTGGATCTACGTTGGAGTGATTTCCCAACCAGCGCTTCCTATCTGCCCTTCCTGCACCGCGCGCTTCACCATCTGATCCTGCGCGGGCGGGTAGGGAGGAGGGAACCCGTTGTTGGCGAACCGCTCAGCTACCCGCTGCCGGCGGATGTGGCTGGTGATGTCTTTCGCTGCCAAGGCCCCGATGGCATCGAGATCCCTGTGCAGGTGACGCAAACGGAACGGGGTCTTCTGCTCCGCACGCCGCCGGTTCCCGATCCCGGCTTCTACAGGATCGTTGCTGGTGATTCCGACAGGCTTTCGCGCTCAGTCGCCGTCAATGTGGACACCCGCGAATCAGATCTCACCGCGATGTCTGAAGACGAAGCGGGTCTGATTTTCGGAAGCGAAGCAGTGCTGCTGACGCCTGAGAGAGAGCTGAGCCGGCAAGTCCTCGAAGCCCGCTATGGGTTTGAGCTGTGGCGACTGCTGATCACTCTGGCCTTTATGCTCCTCGTGGCCGAAAGCCTCATCGCGCGCGGGCGGTCCATTTATTGAGCGTAGGGACCGCTCACCGGCGTGCGGCTGCATCGAACGGCGACCTGTCTCGATCGAAGTCATCGCCTGCTCAGGCCGAGCATCATTCCACATGGCTTGATGCCCGGCGCCTTCGCATCTACACTCAATCGTTAGTGCTTGACACGGGAGATCGGTCCGGTTCGGGAATGGGGGGCTTGCGATGAACAGACACGACTCCCGGCGGCGTTGGACAACCGCCCTCGTCAGGCTCCTTGCGTGCGTGGTCCTGCTTGGTCTTTCCTGCGGAGGTTCCGACACCCCGACCGAGCCAGATCCGTCACAGGATGATCCGCTCCCGGATTTCACATTGCGCGACGAGAACCTGAACTCTGGCACCTACCAGGACTCGGTCTCATTTAGTGATTTCGACGGCCGCATTGTGCTCATCTACTTTGTCTATGCCCCTTGCGCTGGCTGCCGAAGGCAACTGAGTGGGCTTAGTGAGGTTGTCGATAGTCTCCATTCGGCATTCTCCTCGGGCGCCATCTCCGACAGCGTTGTCGGATTCGGGATCAATCACCCCGCGGCCAAGGGCGATATCTCGATGATCTGGACCGAGATGTACACCAATCTTCCCGTGCTGCAGGATGTGCTTACCATGATCGGCGGGTCGCAGGTCCCTGCTGTTGCCGCCTTACTGGAGTGCGGTGACTATTCAGACTACTTCCTGATTGTCGATCGCGAGCGGCGCTGTGTAAAGAAGACAAGAAGCTGTGAGCTCCAATCCAAATGCGGGCTGAACCTGAGTTCGCCCGCGGGACGGGCGCAGGTCATAGACTGGGCGAGTGAACTCGATTCGACCGGGGCAATCACCGTTCCCTAGCGTTCCGGCTAGAGGTCCCTTGATCATCGTGCAATTGTGATATAAGGGGAGGGCAAAGCGGACTATCAAGATAACAAGCCGAGGTAGGAAGAGAGCGAACTGAAGTGGAGAGAGCGAGCCGAAGTGGAGAGAGTAGGCTGAAGTGAAGTGGCTGCAGAACGACATCCCAGTCGGCACGGCACTGATCGAAGCAGTGGGTGGGATCCGAGGCGTGAAGGAGATCGCCTCTCTCCTGCTCAATGAGGACGGTTCGACCGACGCTGCTTCCGCCCGCGAAGCTGGGCTCCATATGGGACTGCTCGGGCTGCGGGCATCGGCCTGTACCGTGGTGGCAGCCTCCCTGGCGCGTGAGGCAACCAAGCGTGGGGAAGGCCCCGTGGTCTATGTGACTGCGGATCACTCTTCGCTGGAGGATGCGCGGGAGGACATGGCCTTTCTCCTGGGCGCCGAACAGGTGGTGCATTTCCCGGATCTGGGCGTTCTTCCCTACGGCAACCAGATTCCTGGGGCGCCGACGAGGGCTAGGAGGATCGAAGCGCTTTCCCAGCTAGTCGCTTCACGCGAGGGGGACGGCGCTCCCAAGCGGCCTCAGGTCGTGCTGACCACACCCGCGGCGCTTTTCCAGCGCATTCCTCATCCACGCCACTTCAGCCGTTTCGTCCGGCAGCTGCGTGTCGGGCAGCGCTTGGAGCTGGACGAACTCCTCGAACTCCTTGTGCGCCTGGGCTACCAGGGAGAGACGATGGTGGGGGAGTACGGCGATTTCAGCCGGCGTGGCGGGATCGTCGACATCTACAGCTACGGTCGCGAGAATCCTGTCCGCGTCGAGTTCGACGATGACGAGATCGTCTCCTTGAGGGAGTTCGACGTATTCAACCAACGCTCGGTCCGTGTCCTGTCCACGACAAGCATCCTACCGCTCTGGGAGGCGATCGTGGATGAGCAGGACTGGGTGAAGTCGGAGGCCTCGGGCTTCATTCCTTCCAGCGGACCCTTGCGCGACCACCTGGAGATGCTTCGAACCGAGGGCAACTTCGAGGGGATCGAGTGGATGCTGCAGGGGCTTGGCGTTCCGTTGGGAACGCTCCTGGACTTCGCGGGAGATGGCGCACTCGTCGTCGCTGAGGATCCGGTCCTGCTTGAGAACCGCCTGGAGGAAGCGCGGCAACAGGTGCGGGAATCCACTCCTGAGGGGCGACAACAAAGTGGTTTGGGAACCCAGGGGAGCATAGCCCTGGGATCATTTGACTTCCCTGACTCAGCGGAAGGGGAAGATGCCGCGAACGAGCGAGTGGTCGACCGAGAGGAATGCGGGCTCGATCCGGAGAATGGGGCCCTTGTCTCGGAGGATCATGCGATCGACCCGGAGGAGGACCCGGAAGTCTTGGCGCCGCTCTTCTCTCCCCCGGAGGCCCTCTTTGTCATGGCGGGCAACATTGGGGATCTCTTTGCCACGCATCGCACGGTCTATATGGGCATCGGCGCTGGATCTCAGAGGACCGCTGCCGACGGGCCGCGGGAGCCCAGACAAAAAAGGAAAGGTTGGACTGCTGGGGATCAGCTGGCGTCTCCTGATCCCTTGGAAGAGAATTCCAAACACAGGCAGCGTTCGCCCGAGTGGCGCGCGATGCTTGCCCGGAAGATCAGGTCCAAGGATCAAACTACTCAGGGCAAATGCCGGGCCCATGAATCAGACCATCGTGGGACGAATGCCAAATCCCTTGAATCAGACCGTCATGGGATGGCTGCCGACCCGCTTGAATCAGCCCGCCATGGGATGGCTGCCGACTCCCTTGAATCACACAGCCGTGAGACAGATGCCGACCTGATTGAAGCGGAGATGGCCTGGGGCGATCATGCCGAGACCTCTTCGCTAATGACTTATACATCCCGGCACTTCACTGTCACAACGCGGCCCCAGGAGCACTTTGGCCGGAATCTGGATCTCGTGCGTGATTACATCAAGAGGCTCCGGCGGCGGGGGCTCTCGGTCTCTGTCCTCTGCGACACAGTTCACCACAGAGACCGGCTGGAAGAATTGATGGAAGGCGTGGGCGCCGATTTCGTTGTTGGAAACCTAGCTGGCGGGTTCGAACTACCGGACCTACGGATGGCAGTGCTCACGGACCACGAGATCTTCGAGCGCATCCGCCGCCGCCGGGCTGGGCGGCGTTTCAGCCGCGGCATTTCGCTCAAGGAAATGCTGGCCATGCGGCCGGGGGACTACGTCGTCCACATCGACCACGGGATTGGCGCCTATCGCGGGGTGGAGCGGCTGATCGTGAATGGACATCTCACCGATTGTATGAAGATCGAGTACGCGGGAGGCGACAAGCTGTTCATCCCGGTTGACCAGCTGAGCCTGGTTCAGAAGTACGCAGCGGAAGAAGGGGCTCGGCCATCCCTCAGCAAGCTAGGGTCTGGCAAGTGGGCCAAGACAAAGGCGCGTGTCAAGAAGTCGATCAAGGAGATGGCTGATGAACTAATCAGTCTCTATGCGCTGCGCAAGTCAAGGGCCGGACACGCCTTCTCGACCGATACCGTCTGGCAAACTGAGATGGAAGCGTGCTTTGCCTATGAAGAAACCCCTGATCAGCTCAGTGCGATCGATGAGGTCAAGGGGGATATGGAACGTGCCGTTCCGATGGATCGCCTGATCTGCGGAGACGTGGGCTACGGGAAGACCGAGGTTGCAATCAGGGCCGCCTTCAAGACTGTGATGGATGGCATGCAAGTTGGGGTTCTGGTGCCGACAACGCTTCTTGCACAGCAGCACTTCGATACCTTTTCCGAACGCCTGAATGGATACCCGGTTCGCGTGGAGATGCTAAGCCGGTTTCGCACGCGCAAGGAGATCATAGCCGTGCTCAAGGACTTGGCCGCGGGTAAGGTGGATGTGGTGATTGGGACACACCGGTTGCTCTCCAAGGATGTGTGCTTCAAGAACCTTGGGTTTGTGATCGTCGATGAGGAACAGCGCTTTGGAGTGGCGCACAAGGAACGCCTGAAGCGGATGCGCACGGAGGTGGATGTGCTGACTCTTACGGCCACGCCCATCCCGCGCACGATGAATCTCGCCCTGGTCGGCGCCCGAGACATGAGCACGATCCGCACTCCACCTCGCGACCGCAGGCCGGTCAAGACCGAGATAGTCGAGTTCGGAGAGGAGATCATCTCCTACGCGCTGATGCGCGAAGCTGACCGTGGTGGACAGAGCTTCTTCGTGCACAACCGGGTTGAATCGATCGATGCGATGGCCAACTACATCCGTCAGCTGGTTCCGCATCTGCGGGTCGTGGTTGCCCATGGGCAGATGCGAGAGCGGCATCTCGAGGATGTGATGAGTAAATTCCTGGCCGGCGAGTATGACGTGTTGGTGTCCACAGTGATCATCGAATCGGGTCTGGATCTCCCCAACGTGAACACGATTATCGTAAACCGCACGGATACATTCGGCCTGGCGCAGCTCTATCAGCTGCGTGGGCGCGTAGGGCGGTCGGCGCGCAAGGCCTACGCATACCTGCTGATTCCTCCGAACAGGGTGATGACCGAAACGGCCATGAAGCGACTGAAGGCGATCGAGGAGTTCGAGGATTTGGGCTCGGGGTTCCAGTTGGCGATGCGCGATCTCGAGATCCGAGGTGCTGGAAACATCCTGGGGGGCGAGCAACATGGCTTCATTGTGAATGTGGGGTATGATATGTACAATCGCTTGCTCAAGGAAGCCGTACAGGAACTCAAGGGGCAATCCGTTGAGGAGAAGACCGAGAGCCGTGTGGTCACGGATCTCGAAGCCTATCTCTCCAAGACATACATCACGAATGATCCCGAGAAGATGAATCTATACAAGAGCCTGGCAGACGCGATAACGGTTGACGAAGTGGGGGAACTGGCAGAAGAGGTTGCTGATCGTTTCGGTCGCTTGCCTGTTCAGGCCGAGAACCTGTTCGAGCTGCGGCGTTTGCGGATCCGCGCGTCGAGTGCGGGGGTGGAGACGATGATCCTCCGCGATGGGGGTGTACGGCTTGAACTCGGCCGCGAACTCACACGCGAGGATGTACAGCGCCTGATCCGCCAGATGCCTGTTCCTATCACCTTCAAGACACATGGTGCCCACCGCGTGGAGGCGGTGCGCTCCGTGGTGCGCGGGGAGATGTTGCTGGTGGCCGGACAGATCTTGGATTGCCTGATGAAGGACTCTGCGCAGTAAGGGCAGCAGGTACGGATTGAGCTGACGAACGGATTGGGTGACGAACGGATTGAGCTGACCAACGGATTGAGCTAACCAGGGGTTCATGGCCCTGGTGAGGGGTTCCCCAGCCGGCAGGCTGCGGTAGTCTGCGCCGGGCGTGATAGCGGCCGCTGTTGCTTTCCTCAAACGTTTCGTCCATAGGGGCAAACTCGATTCAGACCGAAGAGATGGCATAGGCCTGACGCGGTTACCCCATAGATCAGGTAATCCTTGCCGTGGCGTTGGATCGCCTCCCAAATCCGCGGGAATGTGTCGTTGACAAAGGTTGTGCCCGTGAGCACAACTATGTCCACCTTGCGAACTAAGTCCTCCATTCGCGTTTCTCCGTGCCAGATTTCGACGCCATGTTTTTTCTTTCCGATGTTTTCCGGGTCCAAGTCGGTCAACATCACACGCCCAACGCCGAAATCCTCGACGAGCGCATCCAGAATGGCAGGATTGCACCCGATCAGGCCCACCATTGCATTCCCTTCCATTTCTCTCACCAGCCGAGCGATTTCGCGCGCGCACTTTTCCGGTTCATCGTCCCGGCAGTGCACCGTCCCCTCGATTTGGTCCAAGTGCCGGAGTACGGCATTCAACGCCGCGACAAACAGTGCACGATCTGCGTTCGATTCCATGCGTCGTTTCAGAATCTCGCGCACGGATCCCTGGAATTCGCTCGGCGCATCCGTGAACGCATGGCCCCGCGCCAACTTGAAGCGCGCTTCGATTATCCGCTCCTTTCCCAAGAGAATCGGGAAGTCGTTGCGTTGTGGGGTGCCAATGGCCTCTTCGGGCTTGAGCAGCCCGACTCTGACCATCAGATCCTCATCGAGCAAATCGTGCTGGCCCAACAGCTTCCAGAGTTTGCTTTTCGCCCCGTCAAGAAACGATCCAGTACTTACTGCATTCATAGCTTCACCCAAAGAGCCGACCGGCTGACCTTCGCCTCGCTATTCGAAAAGGATTGCATGGCAGATGCGCGCCGTGCGAATCCTTAATTCGTTATGTGGCGGCCTAGCTGCCCCCCCCCATTCAGAATCGAGGGGAAGGGATCTTCAGACGTATCGCAGCACGTTCAAGTTGTTTGTCGAGGGTCCAAAAGCCGCTGCCGGAGAGTAACGCTGACGCAAGAAGATGGGCGTCAATCCATCCGAGGCCACAGCCGTGCAATCGCTTCGACTCAAGGAGATGAAGCACCTCCTCATCATCTGCGACTGGCGCCGTGGGTAGAGCACGAAGAAGAACTAGGATCTCCTGGCGTTTCCGTAGATTCCCGCAGGCAAGTTCCCCGACCACATGAGGGTGACAGAGAACTTGTTCATTGGTTAGAAGCTCAACGAGTCTGGGATTGCCCCGGCGAAGGTGGTCGATCCAGATGGATGTGTCGACCAAAACCATCACTTGCTTCCCGACCGTCGCCTGCGAACGGGATGGACCCTTTTGTCAGTCCCACCCAGGTCGGCCAGACGCCTCGCGCTCTCCCGGGCAATCAACGCTTGGAGCGCTAGATGGATGAGGGAGGTTTTGACCTGGATTCCCGTCAACTTGGCCGCTTGCCGAAGAAGACCGTCGTCAATGTTCAGTGTAGTTCTCATATGCATGAGTATGCCCCATTTGTGCATATGGGTCAAGTTCAACCGCCGAGATTCACGGGCGGCGAGTCGGACCACCTCGCTCCAGCGTCTCGAGGGTGTATTCTCTATCCTGGACTCCTGCGGGGTAGTTGTCGTGATGTAACTGAAGTCGAAGCCTTCTGTTACCCGAGTGCAGTGGGATGACACGATGAACTTTGATGGGGGAGTACGAGCACTTGTCTGTGGTGAACTCGTCGCCTATCAACTCGCACGCGTACCAACGATTGCTCTGCAAAGTGAAGCGGCGCGGCCAACACGAAGTCGTGCTCAATTCTCTTGTTCGATCTTCATTTTGTCCTTGATGTATCTCTCGGGGTCCTTGAGTACGACATCGTACTCTGAACGATGAATCCTCTCTGACTCAAAATCGATCTTCACGTCTTGGATGAACTTCGCGAAGTCCTTGTTTTGCTCACACAGTTTGTTAACCGTCTCCCAGTCGAGCATTTCGCGTGTGCGAGCCGGAAAGAGTACAGTCGACGCGTTGAAGTCGGAAAGCTGTAGGTGAATGATGCCGATCCCGAAAGATGACGAGAGGCGTTCAAGTTCCGCAAGGAGATCGTCGTCTTGAGTGATTTCGGAGGCGACAAGATAGCCTTCATGTGCCCACGATGAATTGGAGACTGCTTGGAAGAAGGACTCTCTGTAGGTCGACTTGCTCAGGCTCCTTTTCAATTCGAATGAGAACAGTCGAATCGAGTTATTGTCCAAAAGTTGATTGAACTTGATGACGTCCTGCTTCCAATCGTCTAGCGGCAGATACATGCCAACCAAGTCAGGATGCAACCATTTGTTAAATCCCTTGCGGCGTGAGCTCTCGTGAAAGATGGTCTTCGTAAAGATGCTGCGACCACGAGAAAAGGTGGGGTTCGCGTAAACATAGTAAGTCAGAAGAGGGTGCAGATCGCGTTCATGATAGCTGGTCTTCGGCTCGGGCTGTTTCGTGTCCGCAATTTCGATCTTCCTGAGCAGAGCTTCTGACAGTTCGGACTGTCTACTCTTGAGGAAAAACCGAGTGGGGCGCGTTCCGACTTTGACGAAGCGTGAATCTGCATTGTCACGCACATCGACATACAATTTTGCACCCATGGTATGCCATGGGGTCTTGCCCTTCGTTTTTACTTTTGTGGTGAGTCCCTTTGTCTGGCCTTCTTCCCAACACTGCTGATACGTCAGGGGTGCCGTAGCCGATTTCAGCACCTCCTCTGCAAGCTCGAGAAATGAGTATGCCATGCTTTTCACCTTTGGCTTTGTCTCGGGATCGAACATATTTCATATATCAGCGATTTTCGCAAAGCGATAACCGTCATATCAATATAAGAATGTAAGACAGAATCACCTGAATGTCAGCAGAAGCTTGGCACGCCTAAGACCGGGGACGACCGGTGGCAACTGGCCCCATGGTACGCGGCGCAGGATCGGATTGTGTGCCCGGGGAGGGTAGGTCACAAGCACGTCTGACCCTTGATAGAGACCGTGGTCTTTCCTTGGACGAAGTGGCGGTAAAGCTTCGGTGCGTGGCACTCCTAAAAACCACGCAGCTTCTGGGCGAGCATGGTGTAGAGCGTGTCGGCCACCATGGTCATGGCCATGTCGAAATGAATCTTGACCAGGATTGGCGAGGAGAGTGCATTGAGGTGGAAGAACTTGACCGCCTCGGCAATACCGTTCTCCACTCGCCAACGGCGCGCGTAGTTGCCGACGACCAGCTCCACCGGCATATCGAAGTCGTTGGTGATAACGAAGGCGGGCTTCTCATGTCCGTTACGACGTACGACGACTTGCCGGATGTCGGCGGGGGTGTAGAGAATCAACTTCGATTCACTGTCCTGAGCAAAGAGGGTCAATGCCCCCTTCACGCGTTTGTTGCGCGCCCCGGCCCAGTGCTCTTCCAGCACGGATTCCTCGCCGTAGTGCGGCGCGGTGTGGAAGTCGAGGTTGACGATCCGGCCGTCATACAGCCCGAGCTTGGAGGCGTTCTTGATGAACGCCCGCTGAAGGCGCCGGATGTGAATATCGTCGAGCGAGTAGGAGTAGGTCGACATGGCGGTGCACTTGGGCAAGACATTGAGCCCGGCGAAGAGTCCCGGTGCCGGGTCGAATTCGTGATCACCAACATGGGCATAGCGCTCGGTCTTCGTACGTTGGGTCGCGAGGTTTCTGGGCCTGTCGAGGACGCGGCCCAGTGACGTGTGGCTGACGAACTCGGGCTCATCAATCCAAGTGATAGAGATAGATCGAGTTTGCCAGCACGGCCTCGGGCTCCCGTTCCCGCAAGAACCCAAAGTCCTGCACACCCGCTCCATAAGCACCGCGCAGAGGGAAGAGCCCCACCAGGTGGTTTGCACTGATGGCAACAGGACCATGTATCTGGCCTAGCCTGGCCGGCCTCCAGCGGATTCCGTAGACGCGAGGATCGACGGGGCCACAGTAGGATAGCGCAATCTCGCTCAGCCCCTCGCGAGTCATGTATCGCTTCAGTTCTTTCAGGCCCTGACCCCAGTCCACATTCGAATCAGCCAGGATGCGCAGGCCCCCTGGCGGGCCCCCGGCGATCTCATTGAAGTAGGAGAGGTAGTGAGGGGCGATGTGAATCGATCCACTCACATGCCAGATGAGTAAGAGAAGGATCGCAAGCCTCTGCCACAGCCGTCTTGTGCAAACTGCGAGCGATCCTGCCGCGATGAAGAGGAAAGGGAGACAGACCAACAGATAGCGAATTCCTGCGTTGGTGGTACCCATCGTCACAAAGAAGATGAAAAACAGAGCTGGTGGTAAGAGAAGGAAGATGGCTGTCCATCGTCGATTGGTCGCTGCAGCCATATTCCCGCTTCCCGGATGTCGCCTGGCTCCGTGCCCAGGGTGCTGTGATGCACTTCCTCCGTCCTGACCTTGCGACGCACCGTGAATCCGGCCAAGACCGAAGAGGAGTGCAACAGCCCCCGTACCGACCAGCAATAGCACCGGCAGGGGAGTCTTCGTGGCAAATGCGATGGGGAAGTATGCCGGCCACCCCTTGTGGGATCTCTGCCCCAGCAGGTAGAACTCAACCTGATGGACCTCACTGCGCGCCATTTCCCGATCCATGCCGAGCAGATAGGCTGTCGGCAATGGGCAGGGCATCGCCTTTGGGAAGATGTCTTGCATGGATCGCATGGTGGTTGACTGCAGGGGAATCCGCCCGATCGGGCAGAAGAGATCGGTAAAGAAGTAGCTTGCACAGACGATCAACCATGCTGTTACCACGATTAGAAGGAAGGCCCACAGACGTGGAGTGTTCAACCACCACCGCGCGAAGAGGCCCAAGATTCCACCCTTGCTCGGCCTCTTTCTGCTCGATTCACGCTTGCTCAGCTTTCTTTCTCGCTGCTGTCGTGGGTCAGTCAGGCCTCGCCCTGCTGCGTTCCCTGCGATGCGGTGACCGGCGCCGAAAAAGGCAATGGCGACAGGTAGCACAAAGAGCCAAGCAGTGAACTTGGTCGCGAGCACTGCCCCGAGGCTCATCCCCAGGAGCAGCGCCTGCCATAGTGTGGGCCTTTTCCAATAGAGCCACGCAGTGTACACGCTCAGCGTTCCGAAAAACCCCAGGGTCAGATCCACTGTGGCCAGGCTTGTATGTGCAAGAACAGTGGGGGAGAAGGCATAGAGCGCGAGCGAGATCAGGCCGCCCCAGAATCCGAACAGGCGATCGCTCCAGCGGTAGATCAGCAGTCCCAGTACCAGGCCCAGGAACAGAACCGGCAGACGAGCAAGATAGAACAGCTGATCGTAGGCGTTCGACTCAAGGGAGGCTGATGCGCCTTCAGATTGCCTGCCAGGACCTTCGCGCCCGGCAGTTGGGTGAGGTGTGCTGACATTGCAGCGGAGGAACTGTTCGCCGAAAGGCCAGCGGTACTCGGGGTGCGTCACGCGGCGCCGATCGATGGGCGGCAGCTTGGCACGCGAGAGGATCGGCCACGTGGCAATCAGGCGGGGGAGCGGCGGATTCTGTGCATAAATTAGGAAGGCCTGCTCCTTCCAATAGGCCACCCCAGCAGGAACGTGAGCGAATTCGTCGAAGGTGACCGATGCCTTCCTGGCTGCCCGAAGCCCACCCAAGGTGAAAACCAGCAGGAGGATGGCGACCAGCGCCAGTCTGCTCCCTCGTGCTTCCAGCATTGTCCGTACCCACACCTCGATATCCTCGCCTCTTGCCTGAAGCGGAGCATGCGATTCATTCGGCAACCCAATCATAAAGGCATTTCTCGCGCTTGACATGCATTTCGAGCGCCCTCGCGATGATGCCTGGCCAGAAATGCGGACTAGCCCTGTTGGCCGTGAGTCTTGGATACTGTGTTGACCGCAGCCAGGTTGACTGGTGATTTCCGGGATCGGGGGGATTTTCATGCGTCAACTCTCGAGGGCACTGGTACTGGGATTGGCCAGCCTTCTTCTGGGTGCAGCGCTGGGCACTACGGGCGCTTCCCTGCTGACTCCCGAACTGCGCCTTCAAATGGCTCGCGTGGGGCGTCCGGTAGCCTCGCCGGATGGGCAGCGTGTGGTCTACACGCTCTCGCAGCTCGATCCGGAGGAACAGTCCACTCACACGCACATCTGGCTCCTGGATCTCCGGACGGGCACCACCCGCCAACTCACTCGGGGCACCTCCGCCCATTCCCCAGCCTGGACACCTGACGGAGAGCATCTCACCTTCATGCGGTCCGGACAGGTCTGGAGGCTTCCCTTCGCGGGTGGCGAGCCCGAGCAGGTGACCGATCTCCCGGGTCAGGTCGCCGACTATCGGATGAACCCAAACCCGCAAGCGCCCGCCCGGCTGCGGATGGCAATCAGCCGGCGTGTCCATCCCGATTGCCCCGTGACCGACTGGGACTGCAGCGCGCGGGCCCGGGAGCGGTGGGATGAACGCCCGGGGCTTGTTACCGAACTATTCCCGCTGCGCCATTGGTCCTCTTGGCGTGACAGCCTGGTGAGCCATGTCTATGTGGGAGATCCCGAGGGAGATAGCTGGATGGATCTGACATCCGGTGTGGCCCCGCGCGCGCCCTTGGCGCTTGCGTGGGGCGACGAGTACATCTTCTCCCCGGACGGTCGGCAGATGGCGCTCATTCGTAACCCCGATCCAGATGAAGCGACGAGCACGAACAATGACATCTTCCTCATGGATCTGCATGCGGCGCTCGATCACGGTCCGGGTTCCGTTTGGGAGGCCGCCCACCTGCTCAGTCGCGGCCTTAGCGGTGGCGGAGGCAACGACGATGCCCCCTGCTTTTCTCCCGACAACCGCTGGATTGCCTACACATCGATGAGACGGCCGGGCTATGAATCCGATCTCCGCGAGATTGTGCTGCAGGATCGCTGGACCGGTGATGAACGTTGCCTGACCTGCGGACTGGATCGTTCCGCGAGCGGGCTTGCCTGGAGCCATGACGCTCGCTTCCTCTACTTCACCGCCTACGATCAGGAGGCCTGCGCGCTGTACCGGGTGCGTATCAAGGACAGCCGTGTACAGAAACTGCTCAGGGCCGGATCAATCGGTGGGATTGAGCCGCTCCCGGATGGCCGGGTCTTGTTTCTCATGGGCTCGTCCCGGATGCCGCCTGAGATCTTCCTGTGTGATCCGGAGGTGCTGGCCAGTGAACCAGAGCAATTGACCTTTCACAACTGGGATCTACTGCGCGACCTCGAGATGAATCCGGTCGAGCACTTCTGGTTTGCCGGTGCCATGGGGGATTCCGTGCATGGGATCATCCTCCGGCCGCCACAGCACAGTGGCCCGGCAGACAGCCGCCCACTTCCCGGTAGCCCGCTTCCCGGCAGCCCACTTCCCGGCGGCCCGCTTCCCGGTAGCCCGCTTCCCGGCGGCCCGCTTCCCGGCCGCCTCTCCAGCAGTGGTCTAGCCGACAGCACCGCTGCCAAAGACCCGCTCGTGCTCGTGCTACACGGGGGGCCTCAGTGGGCCTATCACGATTTCTGGCTCCGGAGCTACAATTTCCAGATGATCGCGGCGCAAGGCTACGTGGTTGCGACCATCAACTTCCATGGCAGTGCAGGATTCGGCATCGCCTTCCAGGATGCGATCCGAGAACACTGGGGCGACATCCCCGGCGAGGATGTCGAAAGGGGACTCGATTACATCTTCGCGCACTATGACTTCGTTGACTCCACGCGCGTTGCGGCTATCGGTCGCTCCTATGGGGGTTATCTTGTCAATTGGCTCAATGGCTGCAGCAGGCGGTTCCGCTGCTTCGTCTCGCACTCAGGATCGTACGATGAGGCTGCGGCCTGGGGCACAACGGAGGAACTCTGGTTCCCTGAGTGGGAGTTTCGCGGGCCGCCCTGGGAATACCGCGACCTATATGCCGCCAATTCGCCGGCCAGTTTCGCTGGTCAGATGCGTACACCCACGCTCATTATACACGGCCAACGGGACTACCGTGTGGATCTGAGCAACGGGCTTCAGATCTATGCCGTGCTCCAGCGTCAGGGAACTACTGCCCGCTTCCTAACGTACCCGAAGGAAGGGCATCACATCCACGATCCACGCGCGTGGCGGTTCATGTGGAAGGAGATCTTTTCATGGTTGGGGCGGTTTCTCGACTGAGATGGCTGGTCATGATTGCACAAAGTCGGCTCACTCTGGTGCTCCTGATCATGATGCCTGTGTGGGCGGTGTCCTGGGGCCAGGAGACCGCAGCCAGCGGACCGGGTGAACACGCCGACACCGGAGAGATCATCCTGCCGCGTCACCCGGCCCCGAGCCCAGAGGGCGATCGCATAGCCTTCTCCTACCAAGGTGACATCTGGACCGTTTCCTGCACCGGGGGCATGGCCAGGCGGCTAACGGCCCACCCCGCCTATGACGGGTCGCCCAAGTGGTCACCCGATGGCCGCTGGATTGCTTTCCAATCCGATCGCGACGGCAATGCGGATGTCTATGTGATTCCGGTTGATGGGGGGAGGGTCCGGAGACTGACCTGGTACAGTGGATCTGACTCTCCAACAGGCTGGACCCCCGACAGTCGCTCGGTCCTCTTCCAGAGCAGGCGTCACGTTCGCGAGTGGGGCAGTGCAGGGACCTTCTTGGTCTCAGTTGATGGCGGGATGCCAGTGGCGCTGATTCCAACCGGAGCCCGGTGCGGTGTGCTCTCGCCTGATGGGCGGCATCTGGCTTACCAGCGCGGCTCTGAGTATTGGTGGAAGCGTGGGTATGAGGGCAATGCCTGCTACCGGCTGTGGCTTTTCGGAACCGATGAAGCGATCGGAGCCGCTGCAGGCGATGCCCACAGCGAGCCCGGCCGGACTGAGCCTGTCCGGAGTGAACCCATGTGGACTGAGCCCGTCTGCACCAATGCAGGGCTCTTGGCCGAAGCCTCCCTCAGGCCGGAGGGACGTTATCTGAACCTTACTGAACACGGCGGTGTGACGAAGCTTCCTGGCGAAGGTGGTCCGCAGGGTTACCTGGCCACCTATCTCTCGGGTCCTCCGAACTGGGCGCAACCTGAGGTGGAGGTAGGCAGCAATAGCTGGCCCCAGTGGTTTCCAGATGGGGATCATCTCCTCTATATGAGTGAGTTCCACGGAGTGGCCAACCTGAAGGTGCTCTCGAT
>JAGMDA010000531.1 GCA_023128935.1 Candidatus Eiseniibacteriota bacterium
TGGCGTGACCCTGAACGTTACCATCGGCAAGGTCGAATTCACCGACGTCATGACGAGGGAAGGTCCCTTCGTCGTGATGACAGTGAGCCCGTTTGCCCGTTCGCAACAGGTAGGCGAGCCGAATCTGCCGGTCGCCGGCAAGCTCATATCGATTCCTTACGGCTGCCAACTGAGCGCGATAGTAATCGACAGCGAGGTACAGGAATTGTCCCTGTCCTCTCTTGGATTGACCAATCCCATAATCCCGGTTCAACCGTCGCTCAGCAAGTCCGATGACCCGATGTCGGTCCCCTTTGAGTTTAAGCGGGCTGTCTACGAGCAGCGCGGATACTACGCCCTGCCACCGGTGGATGTCAAGGTTGCGGGGACGATGCGCGGCGTCCGTTTGGGCAGGGTTTCGGTGGCGCCCGTCCAATACGATCCGGTTGAGAACAAGTTGCGCGTGTACACGTCACTGACGGTGAGGATCAGTTTCGATGGTGCTGACTGGGCCTTAACCGACGAGCAGCGGAAGAAGTATTACTCGCCGTTTTTTGAGCCGCTCTATGCCGGGCTGATAAACTACGGGGATCAAGTCTCCGCTGTGCGGGACGACCTTGTGACTCATCCCGTCAAGTACCTCATAATCTCTGATCCGATGTTTGCCGATCAGCTTCAGCCCTTTATCGAGTGGAAGACCCGGAAGGGATTCACGATAATAACGGCCTACACCAATGTGATTGGAAGCAGTAATTCGGCGATAAAGAGCTACATCGAGAGCCTATACGATGCCGGCACGGTCGAGGACCCGGCGCCGTCATTCGTACTCTTTGTGGGTGACGCTCAGCAAATACCAGCCTGGTCGGGCAGCGCCGGGTACCATATCACTGACCTTCGCTATTGTGAGTTCAGCAGCCCGTCCGATGATTTCCCGGAGATCTACTATGGTCGCTTCTCGGCCCAGAATACTGCGGAACTACAGCCTCAGATCGACAAGACGCTGGAGTACGAGCAGTACCTCATGCCGGACCCCACTTACCTGGCCGAAGTGACCCTTGTTTCCGGTGTTGACCACAGCTATGCGTCAACTTTCGGCAACGGCCAGATCAACTACGGGACCGACTATTACTTCAATGCCGCTCACGGCATAACGCCGCACGTCTGGCTTTACCCGGCCTCGGATGCATCGGGGGCTGCGGCCGCCATCATCCAGACCATCAGTGACGGAGCAGGCTTCTACAATTACACTGCTCACTGCAACCACGCCGGACACGCCAACCCGCCGTTCACTACCGCCGACATTCCCGACCTGACCAATTACCACCAGTACCTGTTGGGTATCGGGAACTGCTGTCTGCCCAATACGTTTGGCACCGATTACTCCACGCCTTGTTTCGGCGAGGCCTTTCTCCAGGTGGCCGACAAGGGCGGTATTGGCTATATCGGCGGCACCAACTCCACTTACTGGGATGAGGACTACTGGTGGGGCGTGGGTTACACGGCGAGTATCGTGTCCAATCCGACCTACGAGCAGTCCGGTCTGGGGGCCTACGATGGTCTCTTCCACGACCATGGCGAGGACATGGACCAGTGGTATGTAGTCAACGACGCCATCATCTTCAGCGGCAACCTGGCGGTGATGGAATCAGGATCGTACATGACAACCTACTACTGGAATATCTACAACCTGATGGGAGATCCTAGCCTGTGCATATATCTGGGTGTGCCTACGGCGAACCCGGTTACACACCCCGAGACCATCTTCACGACCTGGACCTCCATTACGGTGGAGGCGGTGCCAGGAAGCTATGTCGGGCTGACCAAGGAGGGCGAACTGATCGGTGCCGGGACGGTGGATGAGAGCGGCAGCCTTGAACTCGATATCTGGGCTAACCCCCTAACCCCGGGACCAGCGCACATAGTCGTGATGGCCCAGAACCGCGAGCCTTACACAGCCGACATTAATGTGATCGTGCCAGCGACCGTCTACATAGATCCGGATGTCATTGATGCCAATGTGGAAACCGACATCACCGTGGGCGTTTTCGAGTATGACGGCGTGACGCCCCGGCCGGGCATCGAGGTGTGGGCTGATGGTCTGGAGTACGAATCGGACCATGCATTCACGGACGCGACAGGCTACTGCACGATTACAGTGAATTACCCCTACGGGCCCACACTGGATATCGTGGGACAAGATCCCGCCGACCCCTGGGAGCTTTTCCGGATACCTATAGAGGTCAACGCCCTAGCGCTGACCGGACCCGACCTGTGGGTTACGACGGAGATCGGCCTTCTCGACACCTTTGCCTTGAACTTGCCCGGGGTCTTACATGCGCAGCTTGTCGAACTTGGACACACGCTTTGGGCATTCCTGAATGGTGCGTTGGTCGATAGCACTTCTGCATACAGCATGGAGATCACACCGGCAGAGGTGGGCGAGCTGACCGGGATCATTGCGGTGAGCGGCTACGACCTGTACATGGAGGCGTTTCCAGTCATCGAGGCTTACGGGACATTGACAGGTCATGTGGATGCGGCTGGCTCTCCAGCCGTGGGCGCCGCGGTCAAGGGCTTCAACCAAGCTGAGGAGTTGGTCTTCGAGGCCGTGACGAACGCACAGGGCGACTATGATGTAGGAGAGGAGATCCTCGTTGCCCCTTACACCGTCATCGTGGACTACTTTGGGTACCTACACTGGGAGGAGCCATTCTTCCTGAACTGCGGTGAGAACGTTCTGGACATCGATCTCACTGTGGCCCCGGCCGGCGTGCTGACCGGCACGATCACCGAGGCGGGTACGGGCGATCCACTCGAAGGTACGGTCAAGGTCTACCGCAGCGATACGATGGAGCTATATACACAGGTAGCAGTCAATACCGCAGGCGGCAGCTACACGACGGATCCACTGCCCTATTTCGATTATGTCGTTGAGGCTCAGGCCTTCGAGCACGCTACTGTCACCATCGATATAACAATCGATCAGCCGATTGTCGAAAGGAACTTCCTCCTGTTCCGGGTCTATCAGGAGGAGAACTGCGAGCAACCGGGTCTGTACATTGGGGACAACACAACTGTCTCTGATGATATGGAAATAGCTATCGGATCCATGGCGACCATAGCTGCCGTTGAGGTCTATGTGAACATCACTCACACGTATATCGGGGACCTCACCGTCGAAGTGACATCACCTGGGGGTACCACGGTAACCTTGCACGATCGTTCAGGCGGGAGTGCAAACAATATCATCGGCTGGTATCCATCAGGACTGCAACCAGCAGAGAGCCTGGATGCTTTCATCGGCGAGCCCACGGATGGAACCTGGACACTCACCGTAGGCGATCACGCGAGCGGCGACACTGGGATGTTTAATGAGTGGTGCCTTCGGATCACCTATGCCGACTACTCGGCTGATGTGAAATCGGATCCCGTACCGGCCAGGCTTGAACTGATGGCGAACCGGCCGAATCCTGCGAATGCGCAGACGACCATCCGATTCGACCTGCCCGCGGCGACTGAAGTGGATCTCGCGGTCTTTGACGTCGCTGGCCGTCGTGTCGCCACCTTGTTCTCAGGCCATGCGGAGGCGGGCCAGCATGCGGAGATCTGGCAGGGCAGGGACGATGCGGGCATGCCGCTCTCCGGCGCGGTCTACTTCTACAGGCTCAAAGTGGAAGGCAAGACACTGACCAGGAAGATGATGCTACTCAGATAGGGGCATATGGCCTAAGAGTAGATAAGGGCGTATGTTGGCCTGAAAGATTGGTCAGGCGGGCACATCACCTCTCACATTGGCTGTACTCGTTGCGGCGACCGAGAAGGGGCGTGGCTGTGGTAAGCAGCCACGCCCCTTGACGCCTTGTATTCGAGGAAGAACTTGAAGCCGTAAGGGACTCCTGGGCATCCCAGGCGAGCCATACACGGATGATCCCCCCCGCGGAAGTAACTCGATGGGTTGTGGCCATAGCATCAGGGATCCCAAGCGAGTATTATCTGCACCAGCGAGGGATGTGGCATGCATGATGAGCGGTCACTGCGAGGGAATCTGTCCCAATGCCTGCCTTGAGAAAAGGAGATGTTCGGATGCGCACGGACCAAGAAACCAACCTTGCATTGTTCATCGACTTCGACAACGTGGCGCTGGGAGCCAGGGATGCCGGAGAGAGCTTCGACGTCAATTTGCTTCTCCAGCGCCTGCTGGAGAAGGGCAAGATCATCGTTAAGCGGGCGTATGCAGATTGGAGCCACTATAAAGAGTACATGGCTCGACTCCATGAGGCCGGCATCGAGCTGATCGAGATCCCTATGCCGAAAGTATCCGGGAAGAACAGCGCCGACATTCACCTTGTGGTAGATGCCATGGACCTCTGCCATGGCAAGGCGCATCTAGATACCTTCGTGATCGTCTCGGGGGATTCAGACTTCTCGCCACTCGTCTCGAAGTTGCGCGAGAACAACAAGTCGGTCATTGGCGTGGGAGTCAAGAACTCCACTTCCCGCCTGCTGGTTGCAAGCTGTGATGAGTTCGTCTTCTATGACGACCTGATTCAGGAAACTTCACGCCCGCAGTCGGAGTCTCTGGAGGATGTGCCGCAAGACCAGCGCAAGCTGTTTGACTTCCTTCTCACGACGGCCCAAGGTCTCTTCCGCGAGGGCCGGGAGTTGCTCTACTCCTCGCTCATCAAGGATACCATGAAGCGCAAGCGGCCCGATTTCAATGAGAGCAAGTATGGGTATTCCACGTTTGGTGATCTGCTTGAAGACGCCAAGGCGCACGGCCTGCTCGAGGTTTCCCGAGATCGGACGGCCGGGGGGACCTGGGTGGTGATGGGGATGGGCCCGGCCGCCAAACGACGGCGGCGAAGGTCTTCCGCCAAATCGCCCCGGCCGCTGGCCAGCGCATCAGCAAAATCGGAGCCCCATCTCAAGGTGCCTGGTGCAGAGGAGAAGTCCGCCGGGCTCGG
>JAGMDA010000532.1 GCA_023128935.1 Candidatus Eiseniibacteriota bacterium
ACCATGGCGGGCAATGCTTCACAGAGGCGTGGCATCGCTTCGAGCACGGTGCCGTGGGGCTCGTTGCGGCTTCCGAGGTGTCCTACTCGTTTGTCAATGACACGTTCATCTGGGGCATGATGGACAGCATGTGGCCGGACTTCGATCCCGGCTACGGTGACAACGATAATACCGGACCTGCGGATCTGCGGACTGCATTTGCGCACAGTTCAGGCAAGTGGTATCTGCAAGCAAGCAGCTGGCCCTACAATCCGCAGCACAAGATCTATACGCACCATCTGTTCCATCACCATGGCGATGCCTTCATCACCATGTATTCAGAAATGCCTATCGATTTGACCGTTGTTCACGATGACTTCCTCGCTCTGGGTGAAGAGACATTCGACATTCAGGCCGATGCGGGGGCTGTTATCGCACTCACGGTCGATGGAGAGATCATCGGTGTTGCAGACGCCACCGGTTCGATGCAGAGCGTGCCAATCGAGCCGCAGAACGAGGAAGGCACACTGCGGATTACCGTAACGAAGGCGAACTATTTCCGCTACGACGTTCAGATCCCGATTGAGAGCGGCTCGATCGTGGTTCTGCCCGACGGCAGTGGTGATTACCGCACCATCCAAGCTGCCATTGAGGCTGCGAGTGATGGTGGTCTGGTCGAGCTGGGAGACGGCGTCTTTATCGGTGATGGGAACCGGGACGTTGATTTCCTCGGGAAAGCGGTCACCGTTCAGGCACAGAGCGGAAATGCTCAAGACTGCATCATTGACTGCGAGGCGAGCGCTCTGGAGCCTCATCGCGGGTTCATTTTCCAGACTGGCGAGGGTGCCACGTCGATTCTGAAGAATGTGACCATCATCAATGGCTATGCGCCGCCCACGCCGCAGGAGGCTGGTGGTGCGATTCTCTTTGACGGATCGTCTCCAACGATCACGGGCTGCATCTTCACCGAGAACGCCGGTGTCGACGCCGGGGCACTCTACTGCAATGCGTCATCTCCTACGCTCACCAGTTGCACATTCGACCTGAACCTCGCCAGCGATGCCGGCGGAGCGGTCCTTTGTGACGCCGCGTCAACTCCCAGAATGACGAACTGCTCGTTCACGGGCAATGTCAGCGATGGCAATGGTGGAGCCCTGGCCTGCATTGGCGGTTCAAGTCCCATACTCGTCATAGCTGCGTTCACGGGCAACGAGGCGCTCAACGGTGGTGCCATCTACCTCGAGAATGAGTCGAATCCTTCGATGACGTACTGCACATTCGAGGGCAATGCCACGCAGGTGGATCTGGATGGATTCGGCGGAGCTGTAATGAGTACCGCAAGCTCGCCGGCCCTCATGAACTGCAGGTTCGTCTCCAACGCCGCTGACAGCGTGGGCGGGGCCATGTACTTCTCGGAAGGCACCCCCACTCTGGATCGCTGCATCTATGCGGGAAATGCGGCGCAATTGGGAGGCGGGATCGGGTTTGCCAACTGCTCTCCCGATGTCGGCAAGTGCACGCTTTACGGAAACGAGGCGGGCGTAGGCGGTGGGCTCTATCTGATCGAGGGTTCCTCCTTTGCCGTGGACAACACGATTATCGCTTTTGGCACGGCGGGTGAGGCGCTCTATGCTGATCCTGCGACTTCGTGTGAAGCCCTCCTGTCCTGCTGCGATCTGTTTGGCAACGCGGGCGGTGATTGGGTAGGTGGTCTGGAGGAGCAGCTCGGCGTAAACGGGAACTTCTCGCTGGATCCGTTCTTCTGTGACGCTCCCGCGGGAGACTTCCACCTCTGGAACTATTCACCTTGCTCACAAGCAGGCTGCGGCCAGATCGGTGCCGAGGGTGTTGGCTGCTGGGATCCACAGGACATTGGGGCCTCTGAGGTGCTCTCCAGTCTTCAGCTGGATCGCTGCCAGCCCAACCCATTCAAGGATCAGACTCGCATCGCGTATCGGATTCCGTCCACGGGTGATGGCGCTCACGCCGCCCTGGAGATCTTCGATGCAACAGGTCGTCTGGTGCAGACACTGGTCGATAATACCCAGTCCGCCGGTGAGCATCTGGTGATCTGGGATGGTACTGATCAGCAAGGCACGAGGATGCCGAGCGGGATCTACTATGCCCAGCTCCGGGTGAATGAGGCAAGCCTGGCCAAGCGCCTGGTCCTCATGAGGTAATGCCTCCCCCTCGCCTGTGTGACCACATGGCGGGGTTCGGAGACACTGGCCTTTGGAAGTTGAACAGAGCCGTGCGGGGAATCCTCCGCACGGCTCTTCTCTGAGGAGCCGCAACGAAGTCCCCGGCGTT
>JAGMDA010000533.1 GCA_023128935.1 Candidatus Eiseniibacteriota bacterium
ACGAACCGAACACCAGTTTGGCACTTTGGAGTCAATTGCTGCTCTGCCAGGCGCTCTCCTCGACCTCTTGACATATCCCAACGAGCCCGGGCGCCAGTTCCAGAACGTCATCATTTCGCAATGTGACCACACGAATGCGGCCGCAATCGAAGCACGGCGCCTTAAGGCGAAACCTCACTCCGCTACGGTGCGACGGAGGGCCGTGTATGCAGGATACACTTTGGATCATCAGGAACTCATCTTTACGGCGCTGAACGCTCTTGGGCGCAGGCCAGAGGAATTCCTCGCCCTCGGAATTCCTGGCCTCTCCTCCTTCTGGCCTCGCGTTTCCTCACTCGACATTGATTGCGAACTCACTCTCTACCGTGATCGCCAGTGGGAAAGACCCGTATGTCCTAATGATGTGCGAGACATTGGGCACTTAGCGTTGGCGGTTCCCTACTGCGATATTGTCGTGACGGAAAATTTCTGGGCTCGCGCACTTGAGGAAACCGGTCTTGCCAAGAAGTACGGTACAATAGCATGTGCTGATCTCACAGGACTACTGGAGCAGTACAAGGCGGAATAGGAGGGCCTAACTACCGCGTGCACTTGATGGTCACCGCTTCGCGGCGTCCACAAGTGATGCATACGTTATGCGCCAAAGAATGGAGGAAGATGCGTTATCTGATAGCTGTTCTCTGCGGGGGACTTATCGTTTTGAGGGGCATGTATCAGGGCTTCGAGTTCGACAATATCTCGCTCGGCCTGCTAGTACTCGCGGCCATTCTGCTAGTTCTTGGAAACCCGGATGAGATCAGGAAAAGACTAAAGAGATTGAAGGTCGGCTCTGTTGAACTGGAACTCCACGAGCAGGTGCGTAGTCTCGTCAAACGGGCTGGCGATGTTGTAGAGGAAGAGTCTGTCGCACAGGGCCCGGAGGCACTTCGCCTGCCCGACGACGTGCGCGAGAAACTGGTTGGGGACGCCGAGAACCCGCGTGCAGTTCTTCTCTTGCTTGCATCCGAAATTGAGAAGCGTGTAGTTGAACTTAGCAACAAACACGAGATCCTTCGCTCTGCAAGCAAGGGCGTCCCGGTCATAGGGACGGTCAATATCTTAGTCCAGCGTGGCGTCTTGGAGGGCAAGGCACTTCATCTTCTTCAGGATTTCTGGAACGTGCGAAACCGCGTGGTGCATTCCATAGACACGAGCCTGTCTGAAACAGAACTCTACGGTCTCGTAGAGGTCGGCATTCGAATCGTTAGACTCTTGTATCAGGAGGACAAGCCCTATGAAGTTGAGTCGGATTACAGATAGGGCGCATAACACGTATGAGGCCTCCCGGTGTCAATAGGCAACCCCCCCTATGCGGCCACGAAGTGGCCGTTTGCATTCGCATCGGCAAGTACGTGGGCGTGCATCCCGACTTGGTTTCGGTCATGCGGCACAGGAACGCATCCTGCACCAAACACGTATTGAGGTTCACAACTCATCTCCAGATGAGCCGACCGCACCAAAAGCGCAGTGACCTGGAAACTCATCGGTGCCCTCATGCCGTCCCAATCAAGCGTCGAACTTCGATGCCGGGCATCGTCTAGTTAGCTCCGGGCTCGGGGGAGGAGCAGGATGCGTCCATCCCAAAGTCCTTGCGTGTCGCGTATGTACTGGGAGCAGGACGGCCATCCAATCAACCGCAATGGGTACCTGGATCGTGGCCATGCATCTCTATGTGGTCAATGCCACAGGCAGCTATGCCTCGTCCGATGCTCATGGGGCTCGTTCCGTAACGGTCCCAGTTAGACTCGCGGCTTGGCCGTCCCCTCCCTATCAGTTTGCCAAAGGCCGCTGCATGTCAAATGCCTGATTCCGCTGAAGCATGTGATAGACCGCCCGGCCTAGTTTGTGTGCCAAGATCGAAAGCGCTTTCGACTTCCCATGTTTGCTCACCAGGCGCTGCTTGTACCGCTGGCCCGCCCGATTCCCGCGCAGGAATAGTGCTTCTGAGAAGGCCCACTTTAGATGCCGGTTGCCGATCTTCTTACCCGAACTTCCATAGCGTTTCCCCGCCGACTCTTTGGCGCATTTGACCAACCGGGCATAGGAGGCGAAGTCCTGGACCCGGGGAAAGCGATCGATGTCGTGGATCTCATAGAGGATCACCATCGAGAGTACCTTTCCGATCCCGTAGACCGACTGCAAGATTCTCAGGCCATTGGGATCATGCTCCTTGGCAGTTCCCAGGATGTAGCGCTCGAGGTTGGTGAGCAGGCGATTGAGATGTTCGATGAGTTCGAGATCGACCTCGATACTGCGGCGGACCCAGGGATCGGTGAACTGGTCGGCGATCCACTCAGAACTAAGTTTGTGCATTGTGCGCCGGCCGAACTCGGGCAGGTTGCACTGACTGTTGGTGTTCTGGATATGGGCCAAGAGGTCCGAGCGCTTGCGGACCAGATAGCACCGGCGGCGAAGCAGATCTCGGGTAGAGCGCATCTCGGGTGGATAGACGTAAGCTTGAGGAATCATGCCGCTTCGCAGGAGACCGGCGATCTTGCGCGAATCGATCGGGTCGTTCTTGGCCTTCCCGCCATGGATGGCTTTCATATAGAGGGTGTTGCCAAGGACGAATGGTATCGCTTCCCGAGCGCAGAGATCGGCGAGCGAGTACCAGGTAAAGATACATTCAACCGCTACGACGAGGCTTTCACGGAAGGGTTTGATGACCTGCAGGAACGGCTCAGGTCCGGCGGGCATGTTTTTGTGCAGAACGACCTCGCCCTCCTAATTCAGGATACAGACGTACATCGATTGGGAGCACTGCTCGTCACGCAGAACGTTGGGAAGAGCCAAGCCATTTACCGAAGCACTAGAAACATCGCGTTGACGGGATCCCCATCAATGTGATAAGCCGGTTTGCCTTCAGGGCGGTGGCAGCTTGTTGCAGTTCAATTGATTAGAAGCAGACGTGCTGGCGCTTTGTTATAAGGCTACGGGCTTGGATTGACGATTCTCCACAGGGGGTTCCAAATGGGCAAAACGCGCAAGGAAAAGTGGAGCGTCCTGGAGAGGCTTCCTGAGCGAGAGCTCAAGGCATTCAAGCCGCTGTCTCGTGATGTCATTCAAAAGGCCCTCGAGAAAGGGCGCGTGGAGCGCCGAGCCGTGGAGAAGCACGCCCGGCGAGCCCATACGGACTCCCGAATCCTCTTCCGCTGACAGTGAGGGCTATGCGTACGCCCAGTCTCTCAATTCTGGAGTTTTCAAAGGAGAACCTGACCGAGCATCTCGGTCAGAGTATCTCCGCCGAGTACCTCTCAGCGGGAGGGTTGCAGCCATGAAGTTGAAGGTTG
>JAGMDA010000534.1 GCA_023128935.1 Candidatus Eiseniibacteriota bacterium
TGCACTCCGACGAATTCGACCCCTCGAAAGGTAAAGGGCCGCACCCGTGCTGCGGTCAGGTACTGCATGCGCCACCAGATGGAATAGGCATGTCCGTGGAAGGCCAGGGCGGAGTGGTAGGCAACCACCGCGTCATCGCGCAAATGGGTTGCGACGAGGGCGGGATCGGGCTGGAAGTCCGTCGGCTGCACGCCGGTCGGCACCGTGGCGTAGACCCCGCGCTTGACCCGCAACAGGCGTCCGCCAACCAAGCCGGTGAAGCGGTGCATTCGCAAGGTGCTGACTCAGCCATTCGGCACCTGACCGGACACCCGCTGCAACTGAGGACCCGCCCACCTACTCACCTCAGCCAAGACAACTCACCGAGTGTTTGAGGCTGAGGGTACCCTGTCACCACCTTGGCCTGGTCTCGCCGCCTGGCCCATCAGGAACGCATCGCAGGACAGGCACAGTCTGTGAGGTCTTGCCAAGGCACAGTTAGAACCCTCTCTCCAATTCCCCAAGGAAATCCTCAAAGGGCAACACCTCGACGCCGGACTCGTGATGATAGCGATGCTCCCCACAATAGACCAAGATCCGCCGCTCGACATTCGGCAACTCCGCGATGGCCTTGAGTCCGGAGAGTGCCGTTGATGCGAGACGCTCACTTGCCTTCGCCTCAATCGCGACGAAACTGTCGCCGCGCTGAAGTAGGAAGTCAACTTCGAGTGCGGTCTTGCCCACTGCCCAGTAGTACAGTTCATCGTAGAGGCGGGGCTCTAGCGCACACTCGGCCCGCAGCAGCTGCGCAATCAATCCCTCAAACAAACTCCCCCGCTCTTCGGGGGAGGGAGGATGAAACTGCTTCCTGGCCGCCCGTACTACGCCTGAATCCAGCCAATAGAGCTTGGGATGTCGTCTCTCCTTGACGCGCAGCTTCCCCTCGAAGGCCCTTAGTCGAAATGCCAGTAGCGTGTCCTCTAGGATGTCGAGATAGCCTTGTACGGTGGTTCGCGCAACTCCGCTGTCTCGTGCGAGTCCCTCCACATTCAGGATCTGACCATGGAAAAGCGAGGCGACCGAGAGAAAACGGGCGAAGCCTGCTAGGTTCCTGACAATCGCCTCGGCCTGAATCTCCTCTTTCAGATAGAGCTGAACATATGCCTCAAGTTGATCCCGTTTCGATGGCGCGTTCCAGATGAGCGGAAGGCTGCCGAAGCGGAGTACATCACCCAGGGAGTAATCGTGTCTGGTTTCTGAGGGAAGAAAGGGTGATAGGGTCCTCTGCAGGGCCCTTCCGCCAAGGAGATTGACGCCTGCCCGGCGTAGCTTCCGCGCGCTAGATCCCAGGAGCACGAATCGCAGTCCCCGTTCCTGGATCAGGCCGTGGATTTCGTTGAGGAGTGCTGGCAATCGTTGGATTTCGTCGACGACCACCCAATCGTTGGATTTCAGATCCGCTAGCTGACGCCTGAAGAGTCGAGGATCGACCAGGTGAGCCTGGTAGAGGTCTTCGCGCAACAGATCGATCCGGCGAGCCTCCGCAAAGTGCTCGTACGCCCAAGTAGTCTTCCCAACGCCCCGCATACCGAAGAGGAAGAAGCTCGTAGACGGTGCCTGAAGCCTTCGTTCGTAGCGCTTGACCATGTCGGCAATTTTGCCGCTATTCTGCCGCCAAATCAACAGATTCTTCCAACTAAGTGCCTTGCAGGAAGTTACGCCGGTGACAACCTCCTGCGCTTGATTAGATCCATCGATCTCCTCCTCCGCTCTCGTTCGACTCTCCCCAGCGGCGCGGTCGGCCGAGCGAGCGTCGCTCAACTCGAGCCCTGCCGGCACATGGAGTACAGCCCGGTAGCTCGCTTCAGACGCGCCCCGGCATCGCGGCTCTCAATTAGCCTGCCTGCCAGTCGGTGAGAGGCGCCACTTGCCGCCGGCGTGATCATCGGGCACACGACGGACGCGCAACCCCTGACGCTCACGAACCGCCCGAACCGCATCCTCAACCTTGGGCCGCTCTGTGAGCACCGTCTCGGGAACGATCAGATTCCAGGGATGAACGAGCTTGCCGGGCTCGCGTCGCCGGTCAAGGTAGCTCGGTTGTACGGGGATGTGCCGCGCGAGCCCTTCCAAATGCCTGTCCTCGACCATCCATTCCTTGCGATGCCGTTCGAGGAAGAAGCCGACCCGAGCAGCGGTCAGCGCTGACCCCAGCCGGAGAGCGTACTCAATCACCGCGGCAAGGTCGAAAAACTCGACCGACTCTAAGGAGCGCCAGATCTCTTCCCAGCCGCCTCCGTGTTCGGGAGCGTGGAGCAAATCGACCAGGCTTCGCTCGAGACTCGTCACGCGCACATGACCGCCGGCGTGGGGACGCACTTGCACCCCGCCGCCGAAATCCGGCAGGTCGCGGACCGCCCGGGGGGCCTGCACTCCGACGAATTCGACCCCTCGAAAGGTAAAGGGCCGCACCCGTGCGGCGGTCAGGTACTGCATGCGCCACCAGATGGAATAGGCATGTCCGTGGAAGGCCAGGGCGGAGTGGTAGGCAACCACCGCGTCATCGCGCAAATGGGCTGCAACGAGGGAAGGATCGGGCTGGAAGTCCTTCGGCTGCACGCCGGTGGGCACTGTGGCGTAGACCCCGCGCTTGACCCGCAGCAGGCGTCCGCAGGCGACTTGCTTTGCGAGCAAGCTGTTGCTGGTATGCGGACTCCGCCCGCCCGCCGTGTGGGCCGCCACAAAGTCAGCGTGGGTGAACACCGGGTGAGTGGCGAAGAAGTCGCGAGGGCGGACGAACTTGTCAGTTTGCGCTACCAT
>JAGMDA010000535.1 GCA_023128935.1 Candidatus Eiseniibacteriota bacterium
CTCCTCTTGGAAGACGGGTGGGGGATTTCCGGCTCTATGACCACAAGTTGCGCAGGGGAGCCTGGCTGCCCACCCGGTTCGAGACCTGGGGCAGCAAGGGTCTCCGTTCACGACTTGACCAGATTGCTACCGGGGAACTCGGAAGAGTGCACCCACTCGGGTTGTTCCGCATTCCTGTCGAGCAACCGGGCGCCTCGTAGAAACTTTTGCATTCACAGCTCCCGCGGCTGGACTCCGCGGTGGGCGGTTGCGGGTGCGGGCCTAGGGCTTCCAGCACACCCCTGCCTGATATGACGGGCTGTGCGACCTGAGGGAATACCATCGGTGGGGAAGATGCATACCGTGGCGTCAATACGTGGGCGCTTGAAACGGGCGCTTCGGCAGCCGCTGCCCGGGGGCAAGGCTCAACAGCTCATGGCGCCTGTCCCCCGCCCGGGGTGGGATCCCGCGCATAAGACGAGAGACGGACAGCCGGCTGCCGTCCTGGTTCTGATCTATCCGCTGGAGACAGCGGCTGCAAAGGAAGCACGCGAAGGGGCGGCCACGGGATGGGAGAGGTGCGCTCCGGTTGTCCCCCATGGGTTAGGTGCCGAGAGTGCTTCGATCAGAGAACCGGCGCCCGACGATGCCGATCCCGAGGGCGTAGCGAATAAGGGAACCCCAGGGCTTGTGCTGACCGAACGCACCGCGTTTCTGGAGTCGCACCGTGCCCAGATCTCATTTCCGGGGGGCACGATTGAAGAGGGAGAGAGTCCTGAACAGGCTGCCCTGCGAGAGGCCTTCGAGGAAACCGGCATTCCTCAGGAGTTGCCGGAGTCATTGGGCCGGCTGTCACAGCTTTGGATTCCCGCAAGTGGATACGCGGTGACGCCTGTTGTGGCCACGGCTACATGCCGCCCGGTGTTCAAACCCAATCCTGACGAGGTAAAGAGGATTCTAGAAGTACCGCTGACTGATCTCCTGCGGCCCGGCTCGGTTCAGATTAGCGCGCGTTCAACCGATGGATTCTGGATGAAGGTGCGCTACTTTGACGTCGAGGGGGCGTGGCTCTGGGGCGCGACAGCTATGATGCTCGCAGAGCTGCTTGTGCTCCTGGGCTGGCGGGGTCCTGATGTCTAGCGCAAGTCTATCACCGGTTTGGCCCTCGGTCATCCTGGCCGCCATGGCCATTCTTGTGGGGCTCTTCATTGTAATGAGCCTGCGGGGAAGCTCCCGTCTGCAGCGTCGCTTGTTCCTGCTCTTTCTGTTGATGTCCCTGGTGCCCGCTACTGCGGTGCTACTCGTCAATTGGACAATGGTCCAGAGGCAGATGCGGTTTCTAGAGAGCCCGGGTCTGCAGAATGCCCTGGAGAGTTCCCTGGATCTGGCCCGGCGGACTCTCGAGAGGGAACGGGCAGATGCGCAAGCGACGGCCGACGATCTCGCTGCCCGGATTGCAGCGGCCGAGAGACCGTTGGCTACTGAGAGGCCGCCGGCTACTGAGAGGCCGCTTCCGGTTCCTCCTGAGGGTTGCTCCTACCGGTTCGGAGAACGCACATGCGGTGGGGTAGGGATTGCAATCAGCGACCCATTCGAGGCCGTCGGCCAAATCGACCCGCGGGAGATCGACACGCCCATCCGAATGGAGCTGGAAGGCATTTCCTATCTGATCGCGGTTGCATGGGTGAGAGAGCCATTGACAGGCGGGGTGCGGGGAGCTGGTACACCACTCATCCTGGCGCGGCGGCTTGACGCCGATCTGTCCGAGGACTTGGATGTCATCGTCCAGGGCAGCACTCGCTTTCGCCAACTCCGCTTCTATTACGGACGGTTTCTCCGCAGCGATACGCTTCTGACCTTGGCAGCGTTGTGTGTGGTGCTGCTGGCGGCTTCGCTCCTGCTGTCTCGGCGGCTCGCACGTCAGATTGGCGGCCCCATGAGCGAGCTTGTGAGGGGGACGCAGCTTGTGGCCGCTGGTGATCTGGATCATCGGGTGCGTGCGAAGGCCTTGGATGAGCTAGGGGACCTGGTGGATGCCTTCAATCGGATGACCCGTGAGCTGAAGCACAGCAAGGATGAGCTGATCCGCGCCGAGCGGATCGCCGCCTGGCAAGGAATCGCGCGCCGCCTGGCCCACGAGATCAAGAACCCACTGACACCGATCGGCCTTTCCATGCACCGCATTCGCCGCAAGGTGGATGATCCCACGGTGACCGAGTGCGTGGATGCCGTCCTCGAGGAAATCGAGAATCTCAAGCAGCTGGCCGACGAGTTCTCCCTGTATGCCCGTCTCCCTGTGCCGAGCAAGGGAGCGTTGAACATCGTGGAGCTGGTGAGGGAGGTCGCCGAACTCTACACCGCCCGCGGCCGTATCGAGGTTCACTGGGACGGATGGCCGGATGAACTTTGGCTCATGGCAGACTCGGGTCAAATCCGACAGGTTTTTTCAAACCTTGTGAAGAATGCGGTGGAAGCAATGGGAAGCGTTGGGTCTTTGACGCTGCGGATGCGCCGAGAAGGCACGCTGCTCTCAGTTCTCATCGAGGACACAGGCCCGGGGTTTCCTGTCTCACCGGAAGATCTCTTTGAACCATACTTTTCCACAAAGCAATCCGGAACGGGTCTAGGACTCGCCATCGCGCGTAAGATCGTGGAGGATCATGGCGGCAGGTTGCTCGCGGTCAAGAGTGAGGGCGCGCGATCGGGTGCCACGTTCCGGGTGGATCTCCCCGGGCTCCTGCCGGGCAGACCCGTTGACGATCAAGCGGAGGGTTGCTCCATGCCATATGAGGGAGACAGATCATGAAGACATCCGCGCCGCACATTTTGGTCGTTGATGACGAACCAAATATCCGCAAGATGCTTTCAGGTCTGCTCGAGGATGAGGGTTATGAAGTCACCGCAGCCAGAGATGCTGAAGAGGCCCGCGCGAACGTGGAGGCAGGCGATGTGGATCTAATGCTCCTCGATGTGCTCCTGCCTGGAATCGATGGCCTGGAGTTACTCAAGAACCTCCGGGATGCCCAATGCTGCCCGCCTGTGATCATGATGAGCGGTCATGGCTCGATACAGACAGCCGTGGAGGCCACGCGGTTGGGGGCACTCGACTTCATCGAAAAACCGATCCAGGTTGAGCGCTTGCTGCTGTCGTTGGAGAACTGCCTGTGCATGGATCGCCTCCGCGCGGAGAATGCTGTCCTTAGACAGGCCCTGCCTTCGATGGATGAGATCATCGGATCGAGCAAAGCCATGACCAGAATGCGGGAGGAGATCGCCCGGGCCGCGCCAACCGACGCCCGGGTTCTGATAACAGGCGAGAACGGTACAGGAAAGGAACTGGTGGCCAGGGCTCTGCATGCTGCTTCCAAGCGCTGCAGCCGGCCTTTCATCAAGGTCAATTGCGCGGCTATTCCCTCCGAGCTTCTCGAGAGCGAGCTCTTTGGACACGAAAGAGGGGCCTTCACTGGCGCTGTGGCTACCCGGCGCGGGAAGTTCGAGCTTGCGCAGCGCGGAACCCTGCTTCTCGATGAGATTGGCGATATGAATCCCACCACCCAAGCCAAGCTCCTGCGGGTCCTTGAGGAATGCGAGATGGAACGAGTGGGAGGCGAGAGGACCATTTCCCTGGATGTGCGCATATTTGCCTCTACGAACCGCGACATCGAGCTTCTCCTGCGCGGCGGCGCTTTCCGAAAGGATCTCTACCATCGCCTCAAGGTTGTGCCGATCCACGTCGCCCCGTTGCGCGAGCACACCGAGGATCTCGAGCAACTGGCTGTTCACTACCTCAGACACTTCTGCGCGGCCAATGGCCGGCGCCCCAAGCGCCTCACGGATGAAGCCATCACTGCTCTTGTCCTGTACCGCTGGCCCGGGAATGTCCGTGAACTCAAGAACCTGATGGAGCGCATAGTTATCATGGTCGATGGGCTTGAGGTGGGTTCTGGGCATGTCCGCTCGCTGATCGGTCAGGAGGTGGACGGAGGGACAGTGGAAACGGAATCGATACTACGCGGGCGATCGGAGGATAGCTTCGAGGAAGAAGGGTCCGAAGGAGGGCACGCAGAGCCATCTCAAGCAGAGCGCGAGGAAAGGTCCGCAAGAGAGCGCCAAGAAGCGGCAACCCTCGCGCAGCGACTGGATGCCTATGAATGCCAGCTGATCAAGCAGGCACTAGAAGAGGTCTCGGGAAACGTAGCCGCCGCTGCCCGCAATCTGGGATTGGATCGCGCCAACCTCCACCGCAAGATCCGGCGCCTGGGCCTGCACCGTCCGTGACATAGCGTGCTTGCGGCAGAAATCTGCCCCAAGCGGGATCCGGTCCGCCATTGGACAGTACCTGGCGGACCCGATCTTTTGAGCCGGATCCGTCAAGAACGCGAGGGGCGGGGGCGATGAGACGATCGCTATTCATCCTCTGCATTCTCTTGGCAGCCCGAAGCGCCTACGGAACCTTCAATACAAGGGCGCGCGGCGAGTTCCGGAGCTATCCCAAAGGGCGAGCGAGGACTCTCCAGTGGCGGTCCGCCTGGATGCATCCTTGTTGAAGCGTTATGAGAAGTCAGGGTTGACCGTCAACGAATCAAGCACCCCGATCCATGGGCCTCCTGTCACCGCCCGGGAGTGGATTCCGTGCGCGGCGGGAACTCAGTCTGGGAGTACAGGATACGATGGGCGGGGGACTCGCGGGCTGTGAGGCACCATCCAGCGAGCCCACACCCTTGAAGAAACATCTTGAGGGTGAACGTGAGATAGCATATTCTGGTGCTGTTTCTACCAATCTTGCTGTGCCATCTGGGCGCAAAATAGAGCCAGGCAAAGCTGGAGGCGGGTCGAGTTCCGAATGCATTGCGGAAGGACGAACGAAATTCATGGGGCATTGGTTTCCACCGCAATCATACACGAGGGCGTGGCAAGCCCGCAGGGGTCGTGCGGATGAGAGGCTGCGTAGGCGTGGTAAATGCCCAAGAGGGCAAAGGGAGGAGGAAACTCTATGTTTGGGTCAAGTCGATTCGCGTTGGCATGCGTATGCGTCATATGTCTTGGGTGGCTGATGGCGCTTCCTGCAAGCGCCGAACTCACCACTGCTGAGGAGATCTTCGGCGCAGCACTCGATCACCTCAACAATGGCACCTCCACTGTGCAAATGGTCAACGGCTGGTGCGAGGTCTCCTGGGATTACCCCAAGGCT
>JAGMDA010000536.1 GCA_023128935.1 Candidatus Eiseniibacteriota bacterium
AGTGTAGTTTCCAGTTCCCAACCCTGTTCGGGGGCTACCTGAGGTAGGAAGACCGCACGCCGGCCTGACTTCTCAAGCAAAACGCCATGGCGGCCAATCTTGATCTCCTCGGGACTTGCCACCCTCTCGAGCGGTGTCAGCACAGAGATTTCGATCTCGAGATCCGTGAGGTCATTGATCTCTACGGGGGGGAAGCGAGGGTCCTTGAGAGCCGCATTGACCGCGTTGTGGATCACGCCATCGACAAGCGCTTCCTTACCTTCAATACTCCCGATGCACCCGCGCAAGCGCTTCTGCTTCGTCAACGTGACGAAGACACCGCAGACGGTCTGCATATTCTCCGGAGAGACATCTTGAGGATACGCCTTGACGTCGGGTGTGGGTTTTCCCGCCAGGACCTCCTGGAGCGTGCGGCGCGCCAGGTAGAGGAGAAAACGCTTTTCCTGGGCGTTGAGTTTCATCGTGCTACCCGCGGCCTGATCTTTGCCGCTCGATGTCTGCCATGGCTCGACACCCTGCAGCGCAGCTGGGTAGATCTCGCCCTCCAAGAGATCGCCGGGCCTGAAGAAGGCGACGGACGCATAGCTGACCGACCCTTCGAAATCCCCTAGCAGATCAGCGGAACGGTAGTACTCCAGCACCCGCCCCTCAGGCCGCCCACCTCCCCAAAGATTCTGCACCTTGGGATCTCGCAGAAGCTCCAGGAGGATGCCGATGGGCTGGTACCCGCAGACCGTGACATCCGTCTCGCGCTTGTAGCGAGCCAGACCCTCCGGATCGAGCGCCAGCATGGGCACGAGCGCGCCTAGGTCCAGGCGCTTCAGATTCCGATCGGGGTCATCCGTGAACGGAAGATAGCCAAAGCGCTGGCCGTAGTGCGTGAAGTCGGAGCTGATGAGGATCAGCGTGCGGGCATCGATGTAAGGCGCGAGCGCGTCGGCGATTCTTTTCCATTCAGAGCTTTCCATGTGAGAGATCAGGATCGGGACAATACGGTAGGGGTGCTTGAGCACCTGTTGCAGGAAGGGCAACTGGATCTCCAGGCAGTGCTCTTGACGGTGCGCGCTTTCCACCGATTGAAACCCCGGTTGATCGAGCAGCGCAGTCGTAATGTTGGTATCCAATGGGACCGTTCCCAAAGGTGTTTCATAGGCCTGCACTGTTGGGATCGAGGCTCCGCGGAAGGACACTCGGTGCGAGGGACCAATGAGAATGATCCGCTCGAGCGCCCTGCCTGCTTCGCCCTCGAGCAGTCGGTAGACGTGGGCAGCCGCATCACCAGACCATTGATGGCCGGCGTGGGGGGCGATGATGGCGACCGGCAGATGGCGGGCCACCTGCGCAAGCGGCCTGCCTTGGGCCAGATGGCCGTCGATGGAGGTGGCTAACTGTTTCGGGTCTGCCGGGTACCAGGCGCCTGCCAAGACGCTGGGTCGCGTTTCGTTCATGGCCTTTGCCTCGCAGTTTACCGTAACACCAAGCCAGACTGCCGCCAGGGCTGCAAGCAGCCGCAATAGGAGTGGGGTCTGTAATAAGGATGGAGTCTGTAATGGGAATGGAGTCTGTAGTGAGGATGGAGTCTGTAATGGGAATGGACGCGGTGGCGGGCGGAGCCGGCCTGTCGGGCATGATAGAGTGGATCTCATCGGCACACTCCCCTGTGGGTTGCCCTGATCCTAGGCCATTGCGGCATCCTGCACAATCCCAGGGCGACGGTTCCGACCGTTGCTTTGCCGTGCTGCTCCGAGGCCGGCCGGGCGCATCGGCGCCCTCGGTGCGTCGCGGGGGCCAGCACCGGTACTTACCTGCTGAGCACCATCTCTCGGACCCGGGGACCATCGGCGGTTTCGAGCCGGGCGAAGTACACTCCGGCCGGCAGCCGCTGGCCCCTTTGATTCCGTCCGTCCCAGCGGACTTCGGAGTAGCCTTCCGGGAAGGTTCTGTCAGCCAAGCGGCGCACGAGCCGACCGGAGGCATCTGTGATCACAAGTCGCGCGGATCCGGCTCGCGCCAGACGAAAACGCAGGCGCGTTGAGTTCACGACTGGGTTGGGGATATTCGGGGCTAAGAAAGTGGCTCCTGCCATCACAACCGGTTCGTTTGACACGCCGGTACTGTCGAGATAGAGCACATCCATCGCTTCTGGATCGCTCACACCCAGATCCCATGGCTCTTCCGAGGCTTCCTCGATCCACGGGCAGGGCTTGGGATCCCAGCCATGGGTGTCACGCTCGGCATTGATCATGTCCCGGCCCCAGTACTCGTTGGTCACAGGATCCGTGCTGAAGAAGAGCGTGTTGGGTGTTCCCTGCTCGGATGCGAAAGTGTTCCAGTACTGGGGCGATCCGCCGGGGCCTCCATTGTAGGTTCCCCGCAGGGCATCCGTGAGTACCAAGCAAGTCTTGTCCTTGATATGGGTGTCCGTATTCACGGTAAGCATGCCGGTGATGTCGCCGCAGAGGCTTGAAGGGAGGCATGAACCGTAATGGTTCTTGAGGGCAAGTGTGATCTGGTTGCTTGGGTCGTTGTGGCTCTTCAGCACAGGTATATCGATCACATAGTCGCAATCCAGGAGGTAATTGGAGAGCTGGTAGCCCGCGTAGACATAGTAGCCCGAGTTGGCGTTGTTGGTGCTGCTGATCAAGGGACAGTTGCCGTTGAAGGTGAACTCATCCTCGTCGTAACCATGAGCGGGCAGATTGTGCCTGTCATAAATGACCACCTGGCTGACATCATAGGTTCCATCCAGCATCTCGGAGAGACCGGACACTACGCCTCTGACAGTCTCCCAACGCGTGTCGGTGGGGCCGATGCAGTTGACCTTAATAGCGATCGTCGAGGCGCTGTGCAGGCCGGGAAAGAGCGACTCGAACGCCTCCGCGGTCGATGTCGTCCCCATCAGTTTCCGGACGCCCATCTTGACAATCAGCTCAACCCGGTCTTTGTTGATCGTTGAGAGGCCCCCGTCCATCAGAGGGTCGTGGAAGATTACAATTCGACCGGGCATCGCGTTGCCCCGGCCCCGGCCTCCGCTGTTCTGCCAGGGACGAGCCAACGATTTCGATGCCGTTCCCGAACCGAGCGAGACTGCCGTCAGAGCGCTGATCTTGAGAAAGCTGCGCCTGGTCGTGCCCCCGATGCGCTTTGTCAATCGATGGCCGCTTTTCTGCATGATGTCCTCCTAGACCTAGGTTGTCTGCGCCCCAACAATTATAGACCAGTGGGGTACGGACAGGAAGCTCACGCCGCGTAAAGCGTGGCAGCCAGGCGGAAATATGCCCTCCTGAGCCTGACGCAGCCTCTCTGCACCCTGCTGGAGTGAAAAGTGTAGTAGCAAAGGGATCCTTTGCCCACACGGGCGCAAAGTGCGCCAGCCAGGGACCTTTCTGCCCCCCGCGTGGGGTGGCCTGTTCAGGGGGCTTGCCTTTCGAGGCTTTCGATGAAATGATGTGGTGACCGCAAGGACCGCAAACTCCAATGCCGAGGTGTTCATGGCGCTCTATCGTGCAAGGCCCATTCCCTATGGCGTGAAGTTGACGTTTCAAGACGGCACCGTCATCAACTGGTATAAGGATAGCAAGCGCAGGACCGTGTACGCGGAGCGCAATCCACTCGGCTACCGCTTGCCGCCTTCTGCCACCCGGCTGGAGGAGATCCTCGCTGCTATGGATCTCGGGAAGGCGGGCAAGAAGGCCTCCCCGCCCTGGCGGGACAAGGAGGGGCGCCCGGTGGGCGCCTTTGACGGTGGAGCTAATCCCAATCCAGGCCCCGGTGGGTGGGGGGTAGTGCTCCCGGATGATCGGGAACTGTGTGGCGGCGAAGCGCAAACCACCAATAACCGGATGGAGCTGACAGGCGCGATCCGCCTCCTGGAAGCCACCGAGGGCTCACTGCGGGCGATCGGCGACAGCCGGTATGTAATCGAGGGCATCACCAACTGGATCAAGAAGTGGCGGGAACGGTCCTGGCTGACGGTCTCCGGATCACCCGTTGAGAACCGAGATCTCTGGGAGCGGCTTGACCAGCTCGCTGCATCGCGCCGCATCGTCTGGGAGCATGTGCGGGGACATTCGGGGCATCCGCTGAACGAGCGCTGTGACCGCTTGTGCGTCAAGGGTCGCCGCAAAATCCCGAACGCAAAGCGGCGAAGACGAGCCCGCCCAGCACGCTCAGCCCGCCCAACACGCAAGGGGGCATGATAGAGAGAAGTGGTCCCCATTCTTTGGACAGGCTGGCGGCTTGATTAAGGTGGACTCTCCATGCTTGATCATGCCGCTGAAGCGCTGCGCGGAGCCCAAGATGCCCTGTGCGCAGATCCTCGTACGGGGCATCCCTAACCCTCGTGGACTTGGCGACCTCGGTCCTGATCTTCTGTAGCTCGCCGACGATTCGGGGTGCTCCCCTCATGGCGGGATTGTACCCCCTGGTGCCGCTCGCGGAGGCATTGACGGGCTCAGGCTTGGCTGTTTCTGGGAGAACACCCCAACCGTACGTCCCAATGCCCCGTTTTCTTTGAACCCACGCGGTGCAGGATACCCCGGCCCTTGAGGGCCTGGATATGCCGCAAGATTGTGGAGCGACTCACACCCAGGACCTCGGCCAACTCCTCGTAGGCGATATCCGGACGCGCAAGGATGTGTCTGGTGATCGTGTCCCCGAGCCCTTTTATGGGTTCACCCTTGGCATCCGAGAGAGTCTTTATAGGTTCATCCGACTGGGTTATAGGGTCAAAGCGGACCTTGTTCTGGCCCACCTCAGATTCTGGATGAACCTTCAAAAGTCCGATCCGAGCCGCAAAGGTGCAGGCCTCGCGGTCATCAATGAGCTCGATCGATTGCCAGGCAGATAGCGCCCGGATGATGCCGGTGCCCAATCCCCGGTACGGAAGCACGCCCTTGGCGGCGAACGACGCCAAGACCGAATTGCGAATTACCGAGTTTCCGGCGCGGATCTTCTCCACTGTCAGATGGTTGGGTAGACTACCAGGACTGACGATTTCCACTCGATCGGTGAAAACGAACAAGCGAATGGGTGCCTGGATAAAGTAATCGCGATGGATCAGCGCGTTGACCAGGAGTTCCTCAAAGACAACCTGGGGTACCACTGGTCGTCCAGGCTCATTCACACCGCTTACCTGTCGCTTGGGCAAGGACCGCGTGATGAACGCCAGCGCTCCCTTGTAGATCTCATCCAGAGTTCCCCCGAAATCCTCGCTGTCCAGGTACTCATTAACGGCCACTGAAGTATTGGGATACGCCACGGCCTTGATGACAAAGGCCGCCTTCGCCGCCTGCGGCTGGGCCCCGAAGAGAAGAAGCCCGGCCAAGTTCAGCCTCCCTTGCCGAGCGAGGT
>JAGMDA010000537.1 GCA_023128935.1 Candidatus Eiseniibacteriota bacterium
CCAGGACTACACCATCTGGCAACGCATCCTGGGTAAGCCTACGGAGGGGGCAACCGCCACGGCCTCTGCAAAGGCCAGTGGGTCTGCGGAGGCAGCGACCATGGAGCCCCTGGCAAGCGCCGGCCGATCCGCGGAGGCCACAACCGCAGGTGCCCCCCAGAGACCTAGCGAGACCGCCGAGGAGGCCGTCTCGGTGGCACTGGCCAAAGCTCATGATATGCTGGCTTACTGTACGGGTGTATCCTGTAGGCACAAGACCATCCTGCACTACTTCGGGCAGGAGTTGGCCAAGGAGCGGTGCGATGCATGCGACTTCTGCCTCGGAGATCTCGATCTGGTCGATGATTCCCTCGTCCCGGCCCAGAAAATCCTGTCCTGCGTCTTGCGCCTCAAGGAGCGTTTTGGCAGCGATTACACGGCGAAGGTCGTGGCCGGATCAACAGATAAACGCATTCTGCAAAACAACCACGATCGCCTTAGTACGTATGGCTTGCTAGCACAGTATCGCTACGGCACACTACGCGACTGGATCGACCAACTCATCAGCCAGGAATGCCTCCGCAAGTACGGCGAGTACAACATCCTTAGAGTCACACCCAAGGGTTGGCGTGTGATCCGCGGTCAGGAGGAACCACGACTCCTCAAGCCGGCCGAGAAGCACAAAAGAAAGCCCCAGGTTGCTGTTGATTCCTGGGACGATGTCGACTCCGAGCTGTTTCAGGAACTGCGCAATCTGCGCCTCCGGCTTGCCCGCCAGAAAGGCGTTCCGCCGTTCGTGGTATTCAGTGACGCCGCCCTGCGCGATATGGCTCGCCGCCGTCCCTCGACACCCGCAGGCTTCCTGCAAGTTCACGGCGTGGGAAACAAGAAGCAAGCCGAGTACGGCGAGCTGTTCCTGAAAGCAATCGCGGACCATTGCGGGAGTTCCCCTGCGCAATCCGACGTCGTAGGAGGAGAGCCGGTGACCTCCTGATGCCGCGGAGCACAGTCAACTGGCATCCGAGATGATCAGACGCGATACTCCACTTTGTCTAGGTGTGGGTCTCCGGGAGACGACCCACCGCCGGTCACTGGGACTGGATTTCCTGTCAATCCCCGGCTGGCGAGTTCGCCTGAGCGCCATTTGCATCCGGCGGCTGGCTGAGCGCCGGCAGCCGCCCGGATGGCCTGAGGCGATCGCAACAGGTGCGCGAAATGACTGTGACCTGCTCCTTCCCACAGATGACTTGGCGCGGCAGTACCTGGTCGGCCAGTGCGGTTTTCCCGCCCACCGACTACTCGATCGTACTGCCTCAAACGCTCCCGCACTCGCTCAGACGTTTCTGCAAGAGACCCGCCGGCACCCGCGGCGGTGGGTGATCCTGGTCAGCGACGAGGAGACATGCCGGCAAACGATGGGCAGCCTTGAACGCGCCGAGGGCTTCGCCGAGTTCTTCACTGTGCAAGAACTTGCCGAGGCAACCAAGGCCGCTCCAAGCTCTCAGCTCGCGATTGCCTTGGGCGCACGTGCAGAGAAATGGCGCGCGCTTCTCAAAGCAGCACGAGATCGGGAACTCTTTGGGGTCTCCCATCACCAAACCGCGCAGCTATATGCTGAGCTGATAGTGGCCGGATTGCTTGAGTCCCGTGGCTTCAATCCGCTCCAACGTGATGATCCTCCTGCGGCCTGGAAACCGGTGGACTTCCCGCAGGCCACAGCCGAGTTTCAGGTCGCGCTTTGCCTCCACCTGCTCTCGAGCCTTGAGGAGCAGCTCTCGCTGAGGCTGGAGACGCAGGGAGGCCCCGGCACCCCCCCCATGCGCTCCGCATGTACGCCACAGGGCTAGCGGCCATGCACGCCGCGTACCTCACCCGCGCGCATGGCGGGGTAGTTGACGTGAAGTGCACCGCCTGATTGCAGGGTGGATGATTCACTGGCAGGGCAACCTCTCCACCGCGGAAGCGCAACGCAGGGCCGCCCACCTGATGCAGGCCATGTCGGCGTGGAATAAGAACTGAGCCTCTTTGGGAACCATGTCTCCCCGGGCCAAGCATATGTCTCCCCGGGCCAAGCATAATGAAGTTAGCGCCGATCTCATTCCCCTCACCATACGGGTTCCTCTCTCTTGCGTAAGGTCTTCGGAGCGCTCTTTAGGGAATAAAATCTCCATCCTCAAGTCGGTGCTTCCAATAACTCTGAAAGGACGCGACTGTCTGCTCGAATGCTTCGTGGATGTTGCTGCTGTCGAGCGCGCGGAAACGGCTCTGCACAAAGCAGAAAGCCGGCTACTCACATTGTACGAGGCGACCGATGACGCCATAATGCTGCTTTACAAAAAGGGATTCTTCGATTGCAACGATGCAACCGTACGCATTTTCGGATGTGCGGTCTCTTCAGCCACAGGAAATCCCGAAGAGCCTGATTGGTGGAGGATATACACTTGCTGCGGCTCGATTCGGTGAAACGTTCACGCTGGCGCCCCCCCGCTTAGCGTCCCAGAACTACGAATCGGCAGGTGGCTTGCAAACCATCTGTTCTCAGACGCGCGCAATAGATCCCCGCATTCACCTGAAGGCCTGAAGCACGCCGAGGAATCCAACTGACTGCCCCCCGGCCATGCGTCTCCTGGCTCAGATCAGCTATCACACGCCCCTGTGTGTCAATGACTTGGAGCAGGCATCTATCGAGGCCCGCCGGCCAGCGGAAGGTAGCGGCACTGCCACACAGCACCGGGCACGGAGAGACTGATATGCCAGCCACCACTGTGCCGCCTCGCCGTACGATGCCCGAGCTACCGAAATCCACGTCGAGGGTGACATAGCTTGTCTCTGGTACAACTACATCCTCGCATAGGATCGGCTCCCATCCGGGGACTGTATAGCGGATATCATAGGTCCCTGGGGACAGAATCCTGTAGTAGTCCCCGAGGATCGAGTGCGAGCGGCGCGGCATATTCATGGGCGGATTGTCTATCCCGACAATGGTGATCGTGCCCTGCGCGGGCAACCCCTCTACCCTGATGATGCCGCGCAGGCCAGGACCGTCTACACGTTCCTGCAAAAAGAGTGCGCCAGCGACATTTCCTTGGATCGCGTGATTCAGCTCCTCTTCTCCGGGGTACAGGCACGTACACGTCTCTATTGTGTAGGCGAAAACGTTCAACTCCCCATACTCCCAATCGCTCGAGGTGCCCGCTGCTGGATAGAACGCGCCGCTGCGCATCGATGCATACGTTCCGCTGCCGCCCCAACGGGGAATCAGACTGGCGATCCCCGTACCGATTTCCTCCAACGTCCCATCATCCGGAGCGTTCACGCAGCTCTCATAGCCATAGGGCCACAACACAGCCTCGGCGTAGGAGTGGTAATCAACCGTGAAGACGGGCAGTTCGGCATAGTAGAGCTCCCGCATCGCCTGGGTTTCAGGCTCAGAGAAGGCAAACGGGCCGCAGTAAGTTACCTCAAGCGGATCGTGGCTGGCACCGGTCCCCCCCCATTGCCAGGCGTAGTTGCGGTTCAGATCGACACCATCCGGGTACCACCAATGGTTCTCGCTCCCGAAGGGTACCGATGGGTATCCATTGCCATCGTTGTCACGGACATTCTTGCGCCAACTCATCCATTCCATGTCTGTGCAGCACCAGTGACCATCTGGATTAACCAGGGGCACGATCCAGGTTTCATGTTCGTCAACCCAGCTTGTCACTTCAGGATCCGTTCCATAGCGGGTCAGCAGATGGTCGGCGATTCCCAGGCAAACCTCCAATGTGGCCGGCTCTCGCGCGTGATGAACACCCGTGTAGAGAATCACCGGCTCGGCCTCATCGAAATCCGCATTGTCTGAGATCTTCAAGGCCCAAATGTCGTAGGAAGGATAATCCGGATCATTGTAAATCATCCCCCACCCGTCCCCTATGTCCTCCAGGTACGTGATGTCCGGATAACTCACGCAGTAAGCCTCAAGAAGCGAGAGCAGCTCTTCATAGCGATGAAAGTATTCTGGAACGCTTCGCGGAAGCGCCGGAAGGATCTCTATCTTATAGCCCAGCGCCTCGATTTCAGGGATCCTTTCTCTCGGCATCCAGACATCCAGCCACTCCCCTGGGTGAAGCGCGATCACGTCCAGGTCCCCGGGGACTATTATAGGAACGAGGTCAACAACCCTACTGCGAATACGTACCGCCAAAGGATCCGTCCCATTTCGCGCGTGTCCCAGCCCCGTGCCCTGTCCCATTAAATCCAGCTCGGTCCCTGACGGCGCTGGAAATCCACTGGAGGCACCCGTCATAACAAGTAACGTAGCCAGGATCTTGACGGTCATTATGCCGCATCTCATGCAGCCATGCCTTTCTCCGGATACGATTCGGGCCGCTAGCTCAGGTGCATCCCTATCGCAGTATAAGGACCATCCCCCTTCCTTGCTCTGCTCCCCGCCTTAGTCGACAGTAATAGATGCCCCCTGCTACTTTTTTCCCCATCATCCGTGCCATCCCACTCTCTTGTGTACTGCCCGGACGCAAGAGCCCCAGGGTCGGTAGGTTTGGAGCCCCGGCATCACTCGGCAGGACAATACCTGGAATGGAGATGATCTGCATCGATGCACCATTGATCATTACGGGTTCGATGGAAAAGGAGGTCATCTCATAGGAAATCTCTACGCCATCGCTGCCTTGCGCCCGCACGGAAATGCCGCCCGGCCAAGGGTTCTCATCGATGCTGATAACCTCGCCGCGAACCTGACCGGCGATAGAAATCGCTACGAAAAGGCTGAGCAGTGCGGGAATCCACTCATGGTTTATGATCCTTGCTGTGCGGTTATTTCCGGATCTTGTTGATGGATCTAGCATTGTATTTCCTCCGAATCCGGCAGGCGGGTACACAAACAAGTTTACTCGCTATGTACTCCCAGCGCATAGGATATTCCGCCCTTGAGCGTCCCATACGATACACTTGGTGCGGCTGCTATCGTGACGGGGAATTACCGGATTCCACGAGGTCCGCTAGGTCGCGACCCAGAACAATCAGGACGTCGGCCTCGGGGGTAAGCCTGGCCTGCAGGAGAACACGGCCCACATGCCAGCGCTCTTGGAAGTAGGCACAAACCGCGCGGGCCTCTTCTCCTCCACCCGCGCGGTCAACAATTAGAGTTTCGCAATAGTCGAACCGGTCCGCATCTCCCAGGCCACAGACATCAAAGCCAGCCCGCTGCAATGGTGCGCGCATCGAAGCGGCCAGGCGATTGACGCCACAGCCGTTGGCCAGGTGTACACGGATCGGCTTGTGTTTCGCATCGATCATCTCGACCGATGGGAGGCATCCTTGTGCGATGTCCGACCGATCCGGGCAATCCGCTCCCCCGAGGGGCAATGAAGATGAGATGAAGACCATGGTTCCGGGCCCATGCTCTACCGTTCTGGGGTAATCCAGGAACCCGAAAACCGAGGCCAAGAAAAGAAGCAGGATGATTACGAGAATGGAGCCTACCGCCCAGCGTACAATGCGTCCCAAGAGCCCGGGGGGGTTCCTCTTCTGGTTCCTGCTACTCCGCCGTGGGGTCCTGCGATACGCCCCAGACCGCGCTGGTCGCCTGCTGGCAGTCCTCTTCATGACATCACCTCGCGGAAACGCGCCCAAGCCCGCGCGGGGGACTCAGGTGCGATCTTCAGCCCGGATACGAGCGGCAGGAAGTTGAGGTCTCCCACCCAGCGCGGGATGACCTGGATCGCCAGATGTTCGCCATCCCCGGAAGTGAAGCCAATATTCAGAGCATCGAAGCGATAGATCTTCCGCAAGGTCTCCTCTCCCAAGATCACCAATCGGCTCACGTCCAAAATCTCGTCGCCACTCAGAGAGAGGAGGCTTGTAATGTGCCGCCGAGGGAAAACCACGAGCTGTCCGTTGTTGAATTCTGGGGACTCCACACCAAGACAAGCATGCTCACCGGTTACAAGCAAGCCTGTCTCTGCACTGATCTCGAATGCACCATGGCACCTCCTACACCCCACGGGCCCAGCGCCCTCATCATGCTGGCGCATGGCATGAACGCCGTTGGCACCTAGTAGCAAGTCGGGCACGTTCCCAGTCAGGATCTTCCAGGGATCACTCAGAGCGACTGTGCCGATCCCACCGCCACCGCAGCGCATCATCCCAACCGCGTCGGCGAGGGACCGCAGCGGCCGCTTGTCGTCTGGCTCGATCTGGCGGATCGCTTCAAACAGAGCCCGGCACTGGAAAGCCACAACCCCTGAGCTGATTTCAGTAATCCGCTCCTCTTCAGGCCTTAGATCCGCTTCCTCCCGGACCGCGTTCACGCGCCCCTTCTCATCGCGCACGATGCGGTCGTAACCGGTGGGATCATCCAGCCTGGTGGTTAGGATCGTTCCGGCGTTCTCTTCAGCAACATGCATCTCAATCAGCACCTGGAGAGTCTCAGGCCGAAGCAGGCAAACACTGCTGCTAAGAACTAACAGATCGCCCGTGAAACCCTGCAGCGCATCCTCAACCCAGAGGAGGGTGTCCCCCAGCTCACACTGCTCTCGCTGAAGAAGGATCTCATATTGCTCCCCCTTCAATGCCTCCCGGGTTTCATCCTCTCGATCCTTCAGGACGACCAGAATGCGCGCGGGTGATAAATCCCGCGCCACGCGTAGCATACGCAGCAGAGCCGTCTCCCTATTCACTGGATGCTGTAACTGCTGCAGGGGGACCACTTTCTTTGCCCCGTGCTCCGCTCCCAAGATCACTACTGCTAGCCCGCGCTCCTGCATCTGAAGCCTCTTCTATTCGG
>JAGMDA010000538.1 GCA_023128935.1 Candidatus Eiseniibacteriota bacterium
CTTGCGGTACTCCTCGTCGGCGCTGATCGCCTCGGCCCGCTCCGCCAAGAATGAGGTCGCGCAGAGGATCGGCTGCTCGGCGCGCAGTTCAGCTCCGCAGTAAAGGCAGACCGATGCGGCCGGATCGAGGCTGATGTAATCGCAAGTTTCGCAGCGCTTGTACACCTGATCCAGATCGGGCACGGCCGCGCGATGAAAGTCGAGCCCGATCACTTGATACCGCCGCCCGTCCATATAGACCGTGTTGCCCGGCGCATATTCCGTGAGGGCCATCTCCATGCCGCGGAGGATCGGTTGCTTGGCCTCCTCCTTCGCCAGCAGCCGCGCCGAATCCGAGGGGAAGGCATAGGACGGGAGGAACCCGTGTCCGGACAGATACGAGAGCGGATAGGCGCTGTCCAGCTGCCCGATCAAGTCAATCAGGATCCCGCGCTGGCGCATGATCTCCTTTGAGCGCTTCGGGTCGCGGCTGGCGATCCGCAGATCTTCGTGGGCCAGAGCCATCCCGGTTTCCTCGAGCCGCCGGCGCTCTTGGAGCCAGGAGTCAAAGGCGGCAAGCAGCTGGTCGTAAAACCGATCCAGCGTTTGCCCGATTTCGTCCGCGGTGATCCAGGCCAACTGCTCGCGTTTGCCCGCCTCCTGCCGGTCCTTGTTGAACGCCGCCAGAACTGCCTGGATGATCTTGTCGCGTCGCCGGCCTACTTCGTCCTTCAGTGCGTCCAGATCTAGTTTGTCCCCGCTCTCGCAGAGCATGTGCCCCAGTGTTCCGCGGAACTCGAAGTCCAGCTTCTCCAAGATCAATGAGTTGATCTGCCTTCTCAGTATCCGCTCGTTCTCGATCGTGAAATGAGGAGGCTCGATTGCGCCCGAGATCATCTCGCGCGGGGCGTCGAAGAAGTAGGTATCGTGTGCCCGCGAGAGGGCGAAGGTGTTGATCAGCGCGATGCGGTCCTCTCGACCCGCACGTCCACTGCGCTGCGCGTAGTTCGCCGGCCCGGGGGGCACATTGCGCATGAAGACACTTGGCAGATCTCCAATGTCGACGCCCATCTCCATTGTGGGTGTACAAACCAGGATGTCGGACTTCTTCTCGCGGAACTTGCGCTCCATATCGAGCCTTCGTGCGCTACTCAGCTGAGCCGAATGTTCCCCGGCGACCATGCGGAAGGGTTTGCGGGATTTGTAGACCTCGACGTAGTAGTTGCGACTCGCATCCGCGTCGTGCTCCGCGAGCGGGCCCTCACAGCGCCAGCGCGGGCATTTGTTCCTCACATTGTGTGCGGTGACAGTTCCACATCTCCGGCACCGGTAAAGCTTCGCGGGTAGATTGAACATGATTCGCTTGTGGTTCACCATCTGCACTAGTTGGCTATGCCGCGGATTGCCAATCTGGCACTCGATGATATAGCCCTCGGCAAACAGGTAATCGATCACCCGCTCGAGAACGTCCTTCGCCCGGCCTTTGCCAACCACCTTGCCCAGGTAGTTGAGAAGGGTCGTCTCTCCTCCGGTGCGGGAGAAGTAGCCGTAGAGCGCAAAGGCATCCGGGGGAGCCGCCGCACGCTGAGACATAAATCCCACCGGCAGATTGGCCCGCCCAAAGAGATGCCGATAGCCTTTGATAGGAGTCAACAGCTTGACGTGGGATAGCGCCCGCTTCCAGCGCATCTCATCTAGGACTGTGGTCAGTAGCTCGCCGAGCTCCTTCTCTGACACGCCAAGCTCGGCCTGCAACCCCTCTTCGCGCTCGGCAATTGTCGCCAGTGATTCGCGCTCGTTGAAATACTCGATTCCCAGCAGCCCCAGGCCTTCAAGACTAACTCGGCGTGAGCCGGGCTTGGCGATCTCGGCCAGCAGGCTCAGTTGGATATCAGCGTATTCCTGGCTGACATCGTCGGGATTCTCCGGTGGGCGCACTTCATATATCCTGCGACCGCTCGCATCGCGGGATTCCTTGGGGGCGAAGATCTCGTAGCCCATGCGCTGCTCATAGATCCTTTCTACCAGGCGATCAAAGCCGACACTGTCCCCACCGGTTGCCGCCTCATCTCTCAGGACTTGGTAGATCAACTGGCGCCCCACGAACTGGCCGTGTTTGTTGTTCAAGTAGGCGGCTTGAAAGGCGGTGTCCTGCCGGTTGTCGCAGAAGACCAGCAGACGACGCTGCTCAGGGGTCAGATTCTGAAACAGGCCCTCTACCAGGATGTTGATACTCACCATCGTGGCTGAGCGAAGGGGACTGACAATCTCGATGCCGCCACCATAGATCCCGCCGCACGCCGGGCACTTGTAGATTTCCCCGATGTATATGCGCGTTTCCGGTGTGCCGGTCCTGGCGGTTGTGGCAGCGGCGTGTGTGCCTGCTGTAGCGGTTGCGGCGGAGGGCTGCGCATCATCGCATCGACACTTGGCGGCTGCCGAGAAGAGTACCTCGCCGCACCGCTCACAATAGCGCCCATCGAGAACCTCTTGCTGGTGGATTGGATTCTCGATCGCCGCGTCGTCATCCTCACTACTCTCGCCGACCTCGCGCAAGTGATAGGTGATGTGCACCGGTACCTGGGTGCCCTGCGGCTCGTCACACAACAAGAGCGTATCCGGTAGCGCCTGGGTCTTCTTGCGCTTCGTTGCCCGGTGCACCACGAACTGCTCCAAACTCTCCTCCGCGACCCGCCCCTGCGAGTAGCCCCGGTAGAAATCCTGGCCGCAATTGCGACACACCTCCAGTGGTAGGCAGCGGCAGCGACACGCGGGACAGGTATCCACGAACTCGCGGTAGAGCAGCCCACACCCGGGATTCGTGCAACGATAGAGCCCCTGCAGGCCCCTCCAGAAGATGTGCACTTTGGGGCGTATCAAAGGCTGGCCCGAACACTGCGCCCTGGCGCCTAGGAGAAGATAGGCTTCGATCTCCCGGTGCAAGTAGGTCTCGTCGGCTTCCCTGCGAACGGCCTTTGCCCGCAGAGCCGCCGTTACATCGTCAAGCGAGGCCGGCTCACGCAGCTCTTCCTCGATTGCGTGGAATAAGACGTTTCGCGAGAGGAGTGATCCGAGGAACTCGCCAACAAGGTCGGCTTGCGGATCCTGGGCCAGCTTCTGCTCAGATGCCTGCTGCGCCTGCGCGACGATCCTCGCCGGCGCGATGTGAGACCGGCAGAACTCGATCACCGCCTTCCTGCCGGCCACATCGCCAAGCCCGCGAAGTTGTTCCTCGCTGATGGTGGCCACTGAGGGTACGTAAGGGTTCTCCAGTGTTCTGGCCGCCTCATAGACTTCGGCCGCCTCATAGACTTCGGTGGTGACATGCTCGGGCAGAAAGGTTTCTCCGAAGAGCTCCGTGGCGAAGTCAGCAACCGGCCCAGTGGATTCGCCCTTTACCGTGGCACTCGTGCCAATGCAAAGCAGCTTGCCGTCGAGCTTGTTGACGTGCTCCTTGAGTCGCCGGATCAGGCACGCCACCTCGATCCCGCGCGCACCGCGGTATGTATGCACTTCATCGAGCACGAGAAACCGCAGGCCCTCATCGAAGAGGATCCGATCCTCGCGGCGCACCAGCAAGTACTCCAGCATCGAGTAGTTGGTCAGGAGGATGTTGGGATGCGTTGCGGAGTTCTGGATCTCTTTGCGGTACCAGATGGCCTCTTTACAGAGGTCGGCGGGACGCAGCTCCTTGCCGGACTTCTCGGCATCCTGCTCATTCTTGGGTGTGTCGCCCGTGTAGCGCGCGAAGGTCACCCCGCTTCCCGCGAGGTAGTGGGCAAACCGCGCATATTGGTCATTGGCCAGCGCATTCATCGGGTAGAGGATGACCGCCCGGATGCCCGGCCCGGGGTTCTGGAGACAGTAGTTCAGTATGGGCAGGAAGAAGGCTTCGGTCTTTCCGGAGCCGGTGCCACTCGAGATAATCGTGTTCTGGCCTTTCAGGATCTGCTCGACCGCCTTCTGCTGGTGGCTGAAGAGCCTCCAGTCACCGAAGGGCAGGCGTCGGGCCGGGGCGGCTTGCTTTCCGTTCCCCGAGGTCAGCTTGCCGTTGCCCGAAACCGGCTGCCCGGTGCCCGCGGAGAG
>JAGMDA010000539.1 GCA_023128935.1 Candidatus Eiseniibacteriota bacterium
GTGAGAGCGCGCGAGGAGAATGTAGAGCCCGATGCCCAATATCATGAACCCGATGTAGGTCTTGACGATCTCCTTGGGCAAACTCACGGCAAGGAGCACGGCCACCACGGTTCCTACAACAGAGCAGGCTGCCAGGATCGACGTGGTCTTGCGCGCAGGCGACCCGTGGTTCAGATCCACATTGCCAAGCCTATGATGGAGGAGCCCAGAGCTGATCCCCGAGATAAACTCTGAGAGCAGCACCGCGGGCACGATCTGTAGTGGCGAGTAGCCGAAGATAATGAGCAATGGCGTCAGCGTCGTCCCATAGCCCATTCCCAGCGAGGAGTCCACATACTCAGCCATGAAGGCAACTAGCGCGATGATGAGATAGAGCATCGGGCTTCCGGAGAAATGGGCCGCCACAGAGAAATCGCTCTTGAAGGCAAAGAAGATGAGAACAACCCCCAGCCCAAGCATGGAAATGGTCCAGAGCGTTCTCAATAGTCGCGTGCTTGTCATGGCTCAGACCTCCTCTCGCGAGTCCCAGGGCCTGGGAGTCAAATGGCCTGTATTCCTATTCTAATACTATGGTATCCACCCAAAAAAACAGATCGCGCGCTACAGCATTTTCCCCAGAAACAGATCGTGCGCCTGCGATCTCCAACGCAAGCTTCCATCCGCTCGCGTCAGCTCGTTAGGTCCGTCCCCTCCCACGCCGTCTCAACACACTTCCATTCTCGCCGCTTTGTATTCCGCGGGTTTTGCGGCCGCAGCCGGTCACGCCCGCTCCGCCACCCCGACCACCCTTGTTGCGCCGGGCAGCTCTATTAGATCCGTTCGTGCCCGCGGATGCGCCAGCGTCGACCGTCATCTCCGCAAGGTTCTCTTGATCGAGAACAGCCGAGATGTTGTCGCGCACGCGAAGCATCAGTTGACGAAGCCAGCAGGTCTCGAAGTCATATGGGCAATCTAGGGAGTTGTGCGGTGCCGTTCGACTAGCACAAGGAATTGGGGCCAGGGGGCCGTCCACGCCCCGGACAATGTCACCCAGCGAGATCTCTTCGGGTGGCACGCGCAACGCATAGCCACCATCCTTCCCGCGCTCGCTGACCAGCAGGCCCTGCTTGCGAAGCGTCGAGAGGATCTGCTCCAGATACTTCGCGGGGACGTCCTCAAGATCGGCCAGCTGACTGACCGACAGAGGCGCCTTCCCATAAGCCTCCGCCAGGTGGGGTAACACTCGGAGTGCGTAGATGCCTTTGCGCGAGAGTTTCATAGGCCGGAACTCCTATCTGATTTGAATGGTATCACACCGCACCACTTCCGCCAATGGCGGATATCGCACCCCCTCCGTCAATGGCGGATATCAACCATTCTGCAATTCAGACAGTACTGAGCCCTCGAGGGTTTTCTGGGAGTCCGCAAGCCACCCGGGATGAGCGAAACGGGCTGGGGCTTGGCGGGAAGAGCCTCAGCCCTCGGCGGGGGATCCCGAGAGGGCGCCGAAGGCGCTGGTGATGTGGCTGTTGGGTGCAGGGATCCGCTCGCTCCGGCGGGTGGCCGAAATCCCATGGACTGGGCGGCCGGAATCAGTCGAATACGCAGTCGCACCGGGCGTGATCTGGCGATTCAAGTTTCTCGTCCCCTGCAGCATGGGGATACCTGCCCTTCGCCGAAACCTCATCCTACCGGTGAAGTAGCCCCGCGGGAGATGCGTGGACACGGATCAGCGAAACCGATACCGCGTGTTCCGACCCTGCCCCTCCCTAGAGACGAGCCCCTTCTCAATGAGGATCTCCAGATCCTTCTGGGCCGTGCGGGACGTAATCGAGAACCGCTCGGCGTAGATGCGTGCCGTGAAGGGAGTCCCGATCTGGTTTATCGCCTCCATGAAATGACGGGGGCGGTCCGGGAGGAGGAGAAGCCTCTCCTCCGGAACCTCCCTGCCGGGACCAATGAAGGTCGCCGAGAAGGAATCCCCCGAAGCGTCAAATCGGGGTGGAGGGAGCTTCCATTCCTCCATGAGCGCCTGCATGCGCCCGATGCCGGAGCCGAGCTTCTCTCCCTTGCCGATGCGGAAGAAGAGTTCCGCGACAAGCGGGTTTCGGCGCCTGGATTTCCCTCGCAGCGTCTCGATCGTCAGGCTGCCGAGGAGGCTTCCGGGATTGGTGATTTCGATTCTCTCATCGAAGTGATCGATCATGATTTCGGCGCCGACCTCCGCATAGTCCCGGTGGATAAGGGCGTTGACGAGAGCCTCCTCCAAGGCGCGCATCGGGTAGGCGGGAACTTCGCGGCGCGTCGGTTGATCCGCGAGTCGATAGCGCAAGGGGACCTGTGAGTGAAGCTTCTGCAGGGCTTCATCCATCTGCCGCATCAATGGTCCCGAGAAGATGGCGCGATCGAGAACCGTGGTCTTATCCCTTCCGCGATAGCGTGCATAGCTGGTCTTGGCCTGCAGGAGGTGCTTTTGTGGAGAGGACCCGAAGAAGAGAACCCCGGCGTGATTGAAGATGAGATCTCCCCCCTGCTGTTCGGCGACGCCGAGCGAGACGAGGAATTGCTGCTCGCCGAGGCTGTCGAGCGATCTGCTGAGATGAGCACGTTCCACGAATTCCCGAAAGGTGTCCTCCGAGAAGGCGTCGGGGTAGCGAAAGTCGAAGACCTGAAGCGCTTCGAACCGGATCCGGTTCAGGCGAATCGCAAGATCGAGAATCTCGTTGCGGGAGAGCTTCTGATTGGTTGCCCCTGACCGCAGATAGAATCCATCGGAACACTTGTAGGGCTTCTCCTCTCCCTCCTTGACGATGACAGCGAGGGCCTTGCCGAGATCGAAACAGGATATCTCGACCGGCGGATCGACATTTCGAGAGATGCTCTGGACCTGAGCCTTCAATCGATTGGTGATCTTGAGGCCGGAGAAGGAGCCGTCGTCATCGACCCCGAGGTAGACGATCCCACCCTTGGCGTTGGCGAACGCGACCAGGGTCCGGTCGAGCTTCTCGAGCGACGATTTGAACTCCTGGAGCACCCCTTCGCCCTGGGAAATCCTCTTCAGAAGGCCTGTAACTTTCATGGGCCGATCCTACGACGCCCTCGTTTCGGCGTCAACCACGTTTCGCGAATATTCGCGAATATTCGCGAAATGGTTCGGTTCGCGCATGTGACCGGGGTGTCATTGGCGCCTGAATCGTGGATTTCCACCTTGACATCAGGGGTTACTTTGTTACAATGATGTTGTCTCCAATGAGGTACGACAGAGGTGAACCAAACGATGACTGAAGCAACATTGCTTGAAAACCTGGCCAAACTGGGTCTGAACGCCTATGAGGCAAGAGGGTATTTGGCTTTGATGGAAAGGAAATCCCTCACAGCAACCCAGATTTCGACAGTGTCAGGTATCCCCAGAACAAGGGTCTACAGTGTCACCGAATCCCTAATGAAGAAAGGACTGTGCAGCTTCATCCCCGGCAAGATTAGGAAATACCGAGCTTCAGAGATCGATGTCGCTGTTGACAACCTGCTTCGGAGAAACGAGGAGAGTTTTGAGGAGCGGAGACAGCGGGTTCTAAAGGCAGCTGCGCATTTGAAGGACCAGTTATCAGGTGTCTATGGCGACAGGAGTGAGGACATCGATCCTCTCGAGTACATCGAGATCATAAAGGAGCCACATCTGATCCGAAAACGATTCATGCAGTTGGTCGAAGAAGCCAAGGAGGAGGTTCTGGTCTTCTCAAAGGGTCCCTATTCCGGCCCGCGAGAGGGAATGGCAGAGCAGCTCGAACAGGAAAAGGACATCCTGAAAACGGGGGTCAGGGGAAGATGCATATACGAGATTCCCAAAGACGAGGATGAAAGGAGGTGGTTTTTCAGGGGCATAGAGCAAGCAGTCAAAGCCGGTGAAGAAGCCAGAGTGATAAAGGAGCTTCCGATGAAGATGGCGATTATTGATGAAAGAACCGTCATATTGGCGTTGGAAGATCCCGTTTCCAGGCAACCCTCATTGACCTCGCAAATCGTCGAACACCGAGCACTGGCGAGAGGACTGAAGGTGCTATTTGAGACCTTCTGGCAAGACGCTGATGTTCATCCGGCAGTGGGATGACGATGGGAATCGTCCCGGTGCCAAAAGGGTCTGAACTCGGAAGATAAGGAGTACCATCATGAGAACGGCACTCTCCACGATTTCTGTGGATATGCTTGTGGTCAAGGCCACGGTCCTGTCAGTTCTGCTCGCACTCCTCGCGGTTTGGCCAGTACTTGCCGGGCCTCCGGAGATCGACTGGTTTGATGTCTATGGCGATGATTTCACTTATCCCCAGGGCAGATGCGTGCAGGCCACGCCGGATGGCGGCTATATCGCCTGTGGGTACGCTGAAGCCGGCTTCCCCGGTGAGGACTACTTCCTTGTCAAGGTCAACTCCGAAGGTGAGGAACTCTGGACGCGGCGATATGACTTCAATCCTGGAGAGGGCAATGAACTGCTCTATTCTGTCGACCTGACCCATGATGGTGGCTACATCGCCACGGGCTATGGTGGATTTGGGACGAACAGCTACTGTTTCACCATTGCCACTGATTCCCTCGGCAACGTGTCCTGGACACGAACCTACGACTTTGGCCAACATGGCCAAGGCCATGCCATCGCCCGGACCTCCGACGGCGGCTATATCATTGCCGGTGGCGGCTTTGCTCTCCTGAAAATCGACTCCACGGGTGATGAAATATGGACACGACACTTCGGCGGTGGCGGGGCATACGATGTCCAGCAGACCATTGATGGCGGCTATATCCTCACTGGAGATGATGGAGGAAGCGTCAAGCTTGTCCGGACCGATGCCGACGGCGATCCAATCTGGACAAGGGTCTACTTGGGCGGGAGAGGTCAGTCGGTGCGACAGACTGCCGACAGTGCCTTTGTCGTCAGTGGAATCACCGGTGATTTCGGTTCCGCCAACAGGCCGTTTCTGATCAAGGTCGACGCGGCTGGTGACACGCTCTGGACGCAGGCGTACATGACGGGCGTCATCTACTGCGTGGGGGCATATGTTCGGCAGACGACCGACGGCGGCTATATCCTCGCTGAAGCTGGCTCTTACGAAATCTACGATTACCCCATTCTGAGGGGAACCGACTCCGAGGGCAATTCGCTCTGGACGATGACACTTCCGGGCTTCGGGGCTACAAGTATCTACTCACTGGAAAGCACGCTCGATGATGCGTACATAGTATGTGGATGGGACTGGCCCATCTATGGTGGCACAAAGTTGTACCTCTGCAAGACAGAGCCTGATTCGCCTTCAGGTATCGCGGATCAGAATCCATGCGCTCCTACCGCCTCCATTCTGTCCGGGAATTCACCCAATCCATTTGGCCATACAACTACGATTTCCTACCGCGTTAGGGAACCTGGGGCCGTCGTCCTGAACATCTACAACGTGCAGGGACAACTAGTGAAACGGCTGGTTGATGCAGAGATGGACCGCGGTATGCACTACGCACTTTGGAATGGCAGGAATGAGAGTGACATAAAACTCTCTCCGGGAGTCTATTTGTATCGGATTGCCACCGGGAATGGCAGTGCTACGCGAATGATGATCCTGGCCAATGGCGGGCAGTGACAAACCCGTCTTCTCAGGGGTCCGCCTCTATCCAGCGGTCTGAAGCGCAGGAGTCGAGATCGTTCGGTGGAATCGCGGGTCCGGCACGAAGGTTCTTTGCCGTGGCCGGATTCTGTTTCCTCTAACTCGCGTCTCAAACGAGTTAGAGGAAATAGAATGCTGGGGCAACGACCTTCAAGAAACAGGGCGAGACGCATTTGATCTCGACACGGCTGTGCTTCATGATCTCCCCCGCGTTCGGTTCGAGAGGCGCCTCCCGTCAAAGGAAGCGCTGGAAGACATAACGAGCTTCGTCGCCGGGATCCTCGGTTTCGAGCGTGCCGAGCCGTTCGAAGTCCCGCGGAGGCACACGCCGCCCCGAGGGTGAACTTCGGCACGTAATCCAGTTCCGGGGAAGGATCCGGCGGTTGTCGCCAACAGGGGAGGTAGATCCGGTGGGGGTAGCAGCAGGAAAACGCCGTGGACCTTGCTCACGGTGAGCGTTCTGATCCCCACCCTGTTGTCCTGCGCCTGTTCCCGCTCACCGGATGAGAGGCGAGGAACATCCTGCAACGTCCTCCTGGTCACCCTGGACACGACCCGTGCGGACTACCTGAGTTGCTACCGTCACACGCCCCAGACCACTCCGAATCTTGACGCCCTAGCCCAGAACGGTGTTTGCTTCGATCTGGCGATTTCCCCCTCGGCCGCCACGCCCCCGGCCCACGCCTCCATTCTCACGGGGCTCAATCCACCGCGCCATGAAGTCCGCGTGATCTACGGGCAGGAGGGATACCGCCTCCCGGATTTCGTACCCACCCTGACTACCGTCCTGAAAGACGCCGGTTGGCACACCGCGGCCTTCCTGAGTTCCTTTACCGTGTCGGACTTCTACGGCTTCGGTCGCGGCTTCGATACCTTTTGTACTTAGCATATCCTCGTTCTAGCCAATGGGCACGTTCGTGTCCATGGCTATGACGGGGGCTCTTTCTCTTGCTTCACTGCCCTGCGCCTCATTGCCATCCTCTACGCAAGCGCATGCTTCGCTCAACACCTCGATCAGGTGGGTCAATTTGGCTGAGCACAGGCAGGACAGCCGCGGCGAGGACC